>JAAHHN010000001.1 GCA_010672165.1 Spirulina sp. SIO3F2
ATGTTGATTGTTTTGTTGTATTGCTGAGCAAAATATCCCGAAGGATCAAGTGCAGTCAGCACAGTAACATTTTGCTGAAAAAGTCGCGTTAGGGAAGTTCCATCTGTGCCGCTGGACATTGCGATGGTGATGTCAATGGTCTAATGTTTAGCATTGACCAGGCTGGTTATCTCCGCATTTTTGATGGCACAGTTGATATCGGTGCCTATGAACTGCAAGATATCGATACTACCAATGAGATTCAACTGCCCATCTGTGGTCTCAGTTGCACACCCCATAGCAGCCTACCGTTGATTGAACCTGAGCCTGTCAGTAAAGCAGATTCTCTCCTATCTCTAGAAGTTGAAGGGGTTGAGGTGAGGCTCACAAACGATTATGCAACGTTGATCTTGGAAAACGATGACGTTAACCCCCTAACGATCGCCCAAGCTCAAGCGTTAATGAAAAATATTGAACAACAAACAGGGGTACGCCCTGCGGTGCTCTATTTCACATTTGTGCCCGGTTCATCAACCCCTGCCACCCCACCGCATCTGTATGAGAGTCCTGCAACATTAACCCATGAGAACGCACTTGAGAGGGTTTTTCCCATTGGGCTGACCCCATTTTCCGAACCCCGCAGAACTGCTAAGCCAGCGCGGGCATCATTGCCAGTTCCCTTTAACCAGGCTCAGTTGACCCAGGTTCAGGAGCTAGGCATAAACAATGACAAGGGCGATGATCAACTGCAACTTATCTTGGTGACACCAGAAGACTATCCCATCGTGCGACATCCGCTGGGGATCACTCGCTCCCAGGTGGCGCAGCAAGTGCAAGCCTTCCGCACAGGTTTAAATAGTGTGGTGGGAGATCTGTATTTACCTGCCTCTCAACAGCTCTATGATTGGCTGATTCGTCCCTTGCAAGATGAGTTGCAAGCCCTAGAGATTGAGCACCTCTCGATTGTGGCAGATGAGGGGTTGCGATCGCTACCGATGGCGGCACTCCATGATGGTGAGGGGTTCCTCGTTGAAGACTACAGTATGGGTTTAATCCCCAGTCTTTCCCTGATTGACTGGCGCTATCAGCCCCTGCATAATGCCACCATTTTAGCGATGGGGGCCTCAGAATTTGCAGAGCAGCCACCCTTACCTGCCGTGCCCATCGAGTTGAATCTGATTACGGAAAATCCGAATCAAAAGTACCTTAATGCTGACTTCACTTACGGAAATCTGCGATCGCAAGCCAACCAGCGTCAATTTCAGATTCTTCATTTAGCCACCCATGCTCGGTTCCGTAAGGGGGCGCCGGATGCCGCTTATATTCAACTGTGGGGTGAAGATGATCTTCAGCTTAAAGGCTTGCGGGAATTCAATCTCTATCGAGATCCTGCCCTGGAACTGCTGGTACTTAGCGCTTGTGACACTGCGGTGGGTGATGCGACCGCAGAACTGGGGTTTGCTGGGGCAGCTTTGCAGGCCGGTGTTAAATCAGTGTTAGCAAGCCTCTGGCAAGTATCAGATTTAGGCACATTAGCCTTGATGAATTCGTTCTACACCGAGCTTGCCGATCCTGATGTGACCATCAAAGCAGAGGCACTACGCCAGGCTCAACTGAGACTGCTCAATAGGGAAATTTCTGTGCAGCAGGGCTATTTAGGGGAAGTTGCTCTACCATCAGATTTAGCAGACTACTCAAACACTGACTTGAGTCATCCTTACTATTGGAGCGCGTTTACGTTGGTGGGCAGTCCTTGGTAAGTGTACTCCTTGGAAGTAATCAGGGTTTCAGCCCGAATTTCTTTTTTGTCCTGTAATCAGTTATAGACCACGCCCGTTGCAAAGATTATCATTAAGAGAGGCTGACGTAATCCTCTTCATCAGGACATGACAACGCTCCAGTTTAAACATCGAGACCAATTACTTTAGTACGGGGAGGCAAGTATTATGCATTTGAAAATTCTACGCAAAACCGCATTATCGGCAGGCATTGCCATCTGTTTTGCTGCGGGCTTGGCGGCTACGCCAACATTGGCCCAAAACCAAAGCAATCGTGGTGAATTTCCAGGACGCCGGGTTGGGGGGGGAACTCGTAGCGACCACTGTGAAGCCAACAGCCAATCTTTAGTCGCCTTAAACCCAGTGAATAACCTAGGGATAACCGCGAGCAATGCCCCAACACTCTATTTTGCATTGCCTAATCTCGATAGGAACTATGTTGTTAACTTTGTCTTAGAAGATGCTTCGCAAGAAGATGTGGCTAACAGAATTGTCTACCAAACAACGGTTGAGGCCCAAAAGGGCGAGAGATTTCTGAGTATTCCCCTGTTCAAAAATACTTCGGTAGAGAATTTTGAAAATACTTTGGTCGAAAATAAAAATTACCAATGGTTTTTCTTCCTGGTTTGCAACCCCAATGACATAGAAGAAGATGTGATCTTATCTGGATGGTTACGTCAGGTTTCTACTGAGATGTCTATAGAGACGATAACGGATAGCCTAGACGAGCAATTGGCACAGGTAGAGGCTTATCAGGCATCTGGACTATGGAGTGACGCGATCGCCGCAATGGTGCCCCTATATCAAAATAATCCCAACGAATCCAGCGTTCGTACGGCTTGGGCTGAACTCCTCGACACGCTCAAACTACAACAGTTTGTGAAGCCCATTGTCGCCCTAGATAACTAGTGCTCTGTCAGCTCTAATTTTGTGTGTTGTCTATCGACAGTACTATTGCTGAGTAAGTGATGTGGAAACGAACAACTCACAGTTTTAAGCTTGACGCTGCACTAGTACCGCAGGGCGGAAGTTCAAAATTCACAGAATGCCTGTTTTACAAGCACTTTGAACTCTGAACTCCGCCTTGTGGTACTAGGATTTCAAAGTCCCCCAGAATTGGGGAATTTAGGGGGCGAGATCGCCAAAATGCATAGACCGATGACTATTGTATAGTTGGTAGACCTCAGGAAGAAGGGTTGGGGATAAGGGGATACTCCCCGGCCTACAATGGTTAGGCTAAAGATGTTTTGGGTTGCTCTGCCATGACTCAACCGCCTGACCCGATCGCTCCCCAAACTCCTCTCCCAACACCCCCTGAGCAACAACTCGCCACTGCTAATCGGCCGCTAAACTCTCCACTGCGGCCACCGATGCGTCTGGGTCAGCCGTCCACCTCCATGCAGTCCGGCTTAATTCTGCTTGCCTTGGTGTTGATGATGTTGGGGTGGCGCTGGAATTTAGCGGTGATTGTGTTTGCCGCCGCCTTGGTCTCATTGCTGATTTCCCTAAGGCTGACGTTGCCGGCAATGCAAAATTGGTTCCGTCAATTTTTAACCCCTGATGAACGCCGAGTGGTGGTGGGGATTGTGGGCTTGGTGGGCGCGATCGCGGGGTTTGGCCAGATCTTTGGTCTCTATGAAGGGGTGAATCAATGGTTGGCCCAAGCCAAATGGGATGAGTTTGGGTCTTGGGCAGACTGGTTTGGCGCGATCGGCCAAATCATGATTGCAATCATCGCGGTCTATGTGGCTTGGGAGCAGTATGTGATCTCTCGGGATCTAACCATTCGCCAGAATATGATCACCCAGCAACAGACGATTGATGCCTATTTTCAGGGCATTTCTGACCTGGCCCTGAGTGATGAAGGCTTACTGGAAGATTGGCCCCAGGAGCGCGCGTTTGCTGAGGGCCGGACGGCCGCGATCCTTAGCAGTGTGGATGCTGCGGGGAAAGCCAAGATCCTGCGTTTTCTTTCCCAAGCCAAGCTGGTGACGCCCCTCAAGCGAGATGGGTTGCTTGGGCGGGCGATTCTCGATGGGGCAGGGGGCTATGCCGAAGACCGCGCCGCAGGCTTAAGGGTGATTGATATTGGGGTGATGCTGGCTCGTGCGGATCTCTCAGGCACAGATCTACGCTGGACAGACTTGAGTGATGCCTACATGATTCGGGTGAATCTCAGTCATTGTGATTTGGTGAAGGTGAATCTGGCGCGTACGGTGTTATATGAGGCGAATCTCCAAGGAGCAGATCTCAAGGGAGCCCGCTTCTTCTATGGTGATGTGGCCACGGCCAGTCCTCGCAGCCTCACCGCAGAACCGGACTATGTTACTGGTGCTCATTCGGGGGCAGTGGTGGAGAATGCTGACTTGAGTGGTGTGGAGCGTCTGGGGGAAGAGCAGCGCTATTACTGTTGTTGCTGGGGGGGTGAGAAGACCCGCAGCACAATTCCGGGGGGGTGTGAAGGGATTCCCAATAAGTTGGGACGATAGGGTTTAGAGTTTGGGGGACAAGTGCCCAGTCCACATTAAGAATTAGACTAAGATAGTCGAAAGGATTAAAAAGTCAACTCTATCCATTCGTCGAATGACCCCCAACGAACTGAAACGCTATCTCACCCAACTTGTCCAAAAACAGCTCCAAACCAGCACCATGATTTGGGGTGCACCAGGAATTGGTAAATCCAGCATTGTGGCTCAGGTGAGCCGGGAGAATCAGCTAGATTGCATTGATTTACGCTTGTCTCAGTTAGCACCGACCGATTTGCGCGGCTTACCCGTTGCAGTTGAGGGGCTCTCCACGTGGTATCCGCCGGAATTCTTGCCCCGCGAAGGAGCCGGAATTTTATTTCTAGATGAAGTGAATATGGCTCCGCCTGCGATGCAGGGGATGGCCCAGCAGCTCATTTTAGACCGTAAAGTTGGCTCCTACAGTGTGCCCGAGGGCTGGTTTGTGTGGGCTGCTGGTAACCGCAAAGAAGACCGCGCTGCCGTCTTCGATATGCCTGCACCGCTGGCGAATCGGTTTTTACATCTCAGCGTTGAAGTGGATTTTGAGAGCTTTAAAAGCTATGGAATCGCGGCTGAGATCCATGAGCAAATTTTGGCATTTCTTTCCTTTCGGCCCACGCTACTCCACAAGCTTGATCCCCGCCAACCGGCCTGGCCCTCGCCACGATCGTGGGTGATGGCAAGTGAGTTACATTATTGCCAGCTCAATGTGGCCCCTGCCATTGGCGATGAAGCCACAGCGGAGTTTATGGCGTATCTGGATGTGTATGAAAGTTTGCCGGAACTGGCACCAATTTTGGCCGGCAAGGGGAAAGCGATCGCCTTCCCCAAAGAACCATCGGTGCGTTACGCCACCACGATTGGTCTGGCGTTGCGATCGGATGATGCGAAGAAGGGCTACAACAGTTTTAAATGGCTCAGTTCAGCAGCTTCGGCGGAATGGGTGCAGCTTTTTGCGGTGGATTTATTCCGGAACTTGAAGCAAAAGAAGCAGCTCGGAGCGCTGGCGCAGTTGGTGCAGAAAGATCCCTCACTTAAGGCATTGCTCAAGGATTTTCAGGGTTTAGTGACGGTTTAAGACGATTATTGTATCTGCTCCGAACCCTAACTAATAGAGTCATCCCAGTCGCTTGCGGCGTCACCCCTCCTGATGAAGGAGGGAAGGGAGGATTCTGAGGCTGAGTTTTGAACTGCATAAGCCCAAATTCTGCTCAATTTTCATTCTCCCCAACCTATGCCCACCCTCGAACTCGATCGCCTGATCAGCGGTGCGATTCTACGCATCCGCATGAAATCCCCTTTTTTTGCGACCCTTGCGCTGTTTACCCATTTCCGCCCCAGTGATCAAATTCCCACTGCGGCAACCGATGGCAAGGATATTTTTTATAATCCCGACTTTATCGCCTCCCTTGAACCCAAAGAAGTGGATGGCGTGATGTTACATGAGGTGCTGCATGCCGCGCTACTGCATACTGTGCGACGGGGGACACGGCAAGCGCAGGTCTGGAATATCGCTGCCGATATTGTGGTGAATGGCGCGATCGCCGAGCAGGGTACGTTTATCTTGCCCAAAGGACATCTTCGCGATGAATCGCTAGAACATCGTAGTGTTGAGGAAGTCTACGAGCTATTACTCTCCCATCCCCCTCAATGGGCTGCGGAACTTCTCGAACAGATGGCCGAGGAGGCTGAAACCATGGCTCAGGCCTGGCGAGATTTACTCGATCAGCCCCCTAGTGACTGCCCAGCAGATTCTTCAGCAGGAGGGAGTGTACGCCAGTCACAACAAACACAACTGAAAGCCCATTGGAAAGCTGCACTCCAAAGGGCGGTAACGGTGGCGCGATCGACTCGACAGCAGGGCAATATCCCAGCAGGAATCCGGCGAGAGATTGACGAAATCACTGCCCCCCAATTGGATTGGCGGACCTATCTTTGGCGGTATTTGGTGCAGACACCCACGGATTTTGCAGGGTTTGATCGGCGGTTTATTGGGGAAGGGTTGTATTTAGAGACCTTACAGGGGGAGTCAGTGCAGGTGTTTGTGGCGATCGATACCAGCGGCTCGATTAGCGATGAACAAATGCGCCAGTTTTTGGGTGAGGTGCTTGGGATTTTGCGATCGTATCCCCACCTCCAGGGGGAACTCTATTACGTGGATGCCACAGCCTATGGCCCCTATGCAATTACGGAGGAACAAATCGCCGAGCGGCCCCTCGGGGGTGGGGGCACATCGTTTATTCCGTTTTTTGAGCAGGTGGCTGAAAGTTGGGATGGTCAGCAGCAGGCAGTTTGTGTCTATCTCACGGATGGCTATGGAGCATTTCCAACACTGGAGCCGGAGTTGCCAACGCTCTGGGTGGTGACGTCGGATGGGTTGGAGTTGGAGCAGTTTCCATTCGGCGAGACGGTACGGCTGTTTTCGGTTTAGGCTCAATCTGATTGCAGGGAGATAAACCAAGGATGGGTGCATCCTCGTTTGGCAGCCCTCACCCTAAATCCCGCTCCCAATTTTGGGAGCGGGACTTTGACTCCCGCTTCTCTTCTCCCATATTTGGGGTTGGGGGATGTAGCGATAGCGTCCCGAAGGGTGGGCAACTATTTAGCAATACCAAAGTGAGATGCTCCCATTGAAGGGGAGTCGAAACGCAATCCACGGGTCACTTATCATTAAGCAAGTCCCTAAGCAGTAGGTGCATCTTGATCCAAATTCGATCGCTATTTTCCCGATGGCGGGGGATTGGTCTAGCGGCATCCCTGGCAACCTTAGCCGTGCTGGGGGTGCGCTACCTGGGCGTGTTGCAAAGCCTAGAATGGGCAGCCTACGATCAGTTTGTGCGTTGGCGATCGTCTGCTCAACTCCCCCCCGACGATCGCATCAAAATTGTCACCATTGATGAGCCAGACCTCAGCGCAGGGGGTCAAGCCCTGATCTCCGATCGCGCTCTCGCCCAAGTGCTGCGGGCTTTGGCTGCGCAAGACCCCTATGTTATTGGTCTCGATTTATATCGAGACCTCCCTGTTCCCCCTGGACACCAAGACTTAGTCGCTGCCTTGCGTGAGATCCCGAATGTGGTAGGGATTCAAAAAGTGGGTCATCCCTCTATTGTTCCTCAACCCGTTCTCAAAGAACTAGAACGCTCCACTGCGAGTGACTTTGTTGTCGATGGCGACAATCAAGTTCGGCGGGGATTTCTCTTTCTTATGGGCAATCAAGGAGAAACGATAGACGCCTTCGGCCCCCGGCTTGCCCTAACGTTTTTGGAAGCTCAAAATATTTATTTCGAGAAACTCTCAGAGGATTATTGGCGCTTAGGAGCAGCAACCTTTAAGCGGTTTGGGGGTTTTGATGGGGGATATGTTCGGGCCCATACGGGAGCTTATCAACTGCTGATTAACTATCGAGGTTCGGGTCAACAGTTTGAATATATTCCCTTTCGAGATGTGATCGCAGGTCAGTTCCCCCCGAATTGGGCACGGAATCGTATCGTGCTGATTGGTACAACGGCTGAGAGCTTGAATGATGTCTTTCCGGCGCCCGTCAGCGGTATTGGTCTGTTCCAATCTCCCAACCGCCTTTCCGGTGTAGAAATTCATGCTCACATCATTGCCCAAATCCTCGATGCTGCCCAGGGCACTCGCCCTCTGATCCAACCGATCGCGGAACCGCTAGAAATACTCTGGACCCTTGCTTGGTCAGCCCTCGGTGCCATCGTGGTTTGGCCGGGGCGCATTCGAGAGAGTTTGCCCCTGTTTCGAATGGGTTCTCCTAAATGGCAGTTGCTTGGGCAACTGGGCATCATGCTTGGTTTGCTGGGAGTCCTTATGGGCAGCAGTTATATGTTGTTTGTGGAGGCCATTTGGCTACCGATTGTGCCCCCCGCTTTGGGTTTTATTACAGCCGGTGGGGCGATCGCCCTCTACAATGCCAATCAAGTCAATCAACTCCGGCTTAAGAACGAAATCTTAGATCGGTTGGCCAATGTAGATGGTCTGACCCAGGTGGCCAATCGGCGTTCCTTTGATCTGTATTTACAGGATGCCTCTGCCCAAGCCCAAAAACAAGAGCAGTCGATCGCGCTGATTCTCTGCGATGTAGACTATTTCAAGCGTTACAACGATACGTGCGGTCATCAAGCTGGGGATGACTGTTTGCGACAGGTGGCTCAAGCCCTCAGCTCTTCGGTGAAACAGCCGGGCTGCTTAGTTGCCCGCTATGGGGGTGAAGAATTTGCCATTATTCTGCCGGGGCTAGAACAAGCACAAGTGGAAGCGATCGCGGTCACGATTCAACAAACCCTCGTTCATCTGGCTTTGCCCCACCCCACCTCTGCGGTCAGCCCGCAAATTACCTTGAGTCTAGGGATTGCGATCGCCGCACGCCCACAACCCAGCTTCGACCCCGCCCAACTGATTCGCTGGGCAGACCAAGCCCTCTATCAAGCCAAAGAGGATGGACGGAACCGTTATTGCACTGTATGGGTCGATTAACGAACAGTGATCAAAATCGGCTCTCTACAATCGCCCCAGCAACCAGCGGGTCTCCATCTGACCCCGACCCCGCACATCAATAATCCGTGACTCCTCATCAAAACGGAACTCACCCCTGAGCTGCTCATAAACCACTTGGGTGACTTGAATCTGATTGGGTTTGCCTTGGGATTCCATGCGAGAAGCAATGTTCACCGTGTCGCCCCAGAGATCATAGGTGAATTTTTTGAGACCAATCACACCCGCCACCACTGGCCCGGTATGAATACCAATGCGTAGTTGGAACGGCTGGCCATCCGGACGCTGGAATTGAGTGATCGCATGTTGCACATCCAGGGCTAAATCGGCGATCGCCATCACGTGATCTGGTGTGGTTCCCGGCATGCCCCCAGCCACCATATAGGCATCACCAATGGTCTTAATTTTTTCCAGCTCATACCAGTCAGCAAAGCGGTCAAAGATGGAGAAGATTTTGTTGAGCTGATCGACCAGATCCGTTGGTGAGGTCTCAGCCGCTAGGGAGGTGAAGTTGACGATATCAGCAAACAAAATGGTCGCTCGTTCATGGCGTTCGGCGATTGCTTGCTCTTCCCGTTTGAGGCGTTCGGCGATCGGTGGCGGCAAAATATTCAGCAGCAAGCGTTCCGATTTTTCTCGCTCCATATGGAGAGCATCTTCCGCTTGTTTACGTTGGGTGATTTCGTTGACCGTTCCTTCGTAATAGAGGGGCTTGCCCTGCTCATCTCGCACGATGCGAGCATTTTCAGATGTCCAAATCAATGTGCCATCCTTACGACGCACTTGGGTTTGAAAGTCGGTGACCGAATCAAAGCGGTCAATTTGCTTGCGGAATTGAGCCCGTCGTTCGGTATCGACATAAAGCTGCTCATCAATTTTGGTCACCCGGGCGGCCATCTCCGCAAAGGAACCATATCCATACATCTTCACCAAAGCGGGGTTGGCGCTGATGTAGCGGCCGTCAAGCGTGGTTTGGAAAATCCCTTCGGCTGCATTTTCATAGATGCTGCGATATTTCTCTTCGGCAGCGGCGAGGGCATCAAGCACCTTTTTTCGTTCCGTGATATTACGAGCCACCCACATTACCGAGCGGTTGGGCAGGGGGGAAATCGTGGCCGCAAACCAGGCTTGGCTATGACCCACTGGCAAACTATATTCCCAGTTCAGGGTGCGTTCTTGGTCGATCGCGGTTTGAATGTAGTCCATAAACAGGTCAGCCGTTGCAGGCGGCAACACCTCCCGTACGGTTTTGCCCATGCGATCCACATGGGGTGCGTAGAGGGTTTCCGAATTGGTGCTGACAATCTTGCTATAGTGACCGTCATAGTCAAACACTGTGATGACATCAGTCATGGCACTAAAGAGCGCCTTGAGTTCGGCTTCTGAGGTGCGCAGGGCATCCTGCATCCGCTCCCGTTCACCCATTTCCATAATCAGTTGCATATTCAGCTCTTGCAACTCTTGGGTTCGGGACTGCACCCGAGATTCCAGTTCTTCGTTGAGCTGTTTCAGTTGGGCTTCGGCTTGCTTGCGATCGGTGATATCTTCAACGGTTCCTTCATAATACAGAACATCGCCGTGCATATCACAAACCCGGCGTGCATTTTCAGAGATCCAGCGGATTTTACCGTCTCGACGCTTAATTTCAAGCTCAAAGCCAACCACTGAACCGTGCTGGGCGAGTTCGGTGATAAAGTCCTGGCGCTTGTGGGGTTCAACGTAAAGTTGCGACGCCACATCCGTGAGTTCCGCCATCAATTGCCCTGGAGAATCATAGCCATAGATACGGGCGAGGGCGGGGTTGGCACTCAGGTAAAAGCCTTCGGGGGTGGTCTGGAAGATCCCTTCAACTGCGTTTTCGAAGATGTTGCGATATTTTTCTTCAGCCAGGCGCATATCTTCGAGGGCTTGTTGGCGATCGGTGATATCGATGCCCACCGTGAAGGCGGCTTGGCCATCGTCATATTTCTGGAAGGCAATCAGGTAGCTGCGCTCGACGCCATTGACCAGGGTCTTCACCTGGCGAAAATCATCTTCAATCGGGGTCGTGAAGAAGTCTTGCACAAATTCATTAAACTGTTGGCTGGCACTCAAAAAGCCGATGTCTTGACCCACAAAGTCTTGGGGCACCAAGCCAAATGTGCGAGCAAGCTGACGATTAACGCCCATATACTTGAGGTCGGCACTGATCCAAGAAACAATCCCCGGCACGGCTTCGAGCACCGCTTGTAGTTGCTCTTTGGAACGCCCGAGGTCTTTAATGGCTTGTTGGCGTGCGGTGACATCAATACCGACGGTGAAGGCGGCCTTACCCTGGTCATATTTTTGAGCGGCAATCAAATAGTTACGAACTTCACCATCAACGATCGCCTCCACTTCTCGGAAGGCATCATCAGTAGACCCCGCAAAAAAGTCTTCCACAAATGTGCCAAAGTCTTCACTAGCCTCCAAAAAGCCAATGGGCTGGCCGACAAAGTCTTGGGGCTTAAGGTTGAAGGTGTTGGCAAGATGGCGGTTGACGCCCATATATTTGAGGTCTGAGCCAATCCAAGAGACAATCCCTGGTACGGCTTCAAGCACCGCTTGCAGTTGCTCTTTTGAGCGTTCTACATCTTCTAAGGCTTGAACGCGCTGGGTAATATCAATCCCGACGCTAAAAGCTGCCCGACCCTTGCTATATTTGCGCACCACAATCAGATAGGTGCGGGGTTCGCCATTAACCCTGGCGTCAATTTCCCGCGAATCGTCCATGCGATCGCTGGCAAAAAATTCTTTGACAAAGTCATTAAACTCCGAGCTGGCTTGCAAAAAGCCAATATCTTTACCCACAAAGTCAGCAGGAGTCAGGCCAAACATATCTGCCAGTTGGCTGTTGACCCCCAGATATTTCAAATCGGCGCGAATCCAGGAGACAATACCGGGAATTGCTTCTAGGATGGCTTTGAGGGCGGTCTCGGCTTGCTGACGCTCGACTACTTCATCCACAAGCTGATCGCTGGTCACTTGCAGGGCTGTGGTGCGCTCCTCAAATAAGGTTTCAAGGGCTTCAAAGGAAAGGGATTGTTGCAGGGTCGAGGGTTCTTCTGGTGTGATGGTCTCAAAAGCCCAAAGCAGTTGGTCTGCCAATGGTGTGATGGTCACCGTAAACCATGGTCCAAAAATACTTTGGCTACTATCAATCTTGACCGGACGTTGCTCCACAATGACCATTTGCAGGGTCTGCTGGATTTCAGCGTGTTGATGGGCTTCAAAAAGCCGCAGAAGAGGCTGATCTCCGAGCTCCGGACGCAGGAGTCCTTCGGCATCAGCAACTAAGATCTGGCAATGGTCTCCTTGGTGATCGGTGAGGGCAACCCCTGGCGCGATCGCCCCCAGGATCGCCGGCCAGTTGGGGGGAGTCTGCTCTGAAGCGGGGGGGTCGGAAGCAATCATATCTGGAGACACCGCATGGGATGCAGCGCGGGAAACGGCAACGGCCTCGGTGGGGTCGGAATCAGGCGCAGGGCCCTCTTGCTCAAATAATGGGTCGGCAGCGGTGGTGGTAGAACAATCAAAACCGGACATAACAGTTTACTGATGAGAAAGAAGCACAAGTTGGCAAGGCAATGCTGAAAAGGCGATCCTCACAAAGTGATGATGCGATCGCTTGTTGTCTGTATACGGGTCAATAAAGGCAGCTTCGGGAGAATCTGCCCAAGAAAATAAAAAATCCCTTAGCGACGTTCAATGAAAGGTCAAGAATGTAGTCACCGCTCCCTTTTTTGTTGCGTAACAAGCCTGGATCTACGGGAGAGCCATGCAAACCAGCGATTTTAAATCCTCCCGATCCACAGGAAAAACCCGAGGAAGGATCTCAATATTGTTGTCAGAGCACCCAAAAACAACAGTAGAGCAAGGAGATGTGATGCAATGACCCTGAAGAGGTGATGGCAGGCGAACTGGGATTCGGTTGATTGTTGTCCACTTGCGACGCACCTGCTCCCTTAAAATATTAAGGAAATATAATTTTTCCCATTCTAGCAACAGTCTTCTCTTCACACCAATGTCAACTTCTCCCGCTCGTGATGTTCAAGTCATTCCTATTGCGGCCCAAACACGGCTGTTGCGATCGCGCACCTGGGATCGGCTCAAGTTTGAAATTGAATATGCTCTGCAAAAAGGCACCACGGCGAATAGCTATCTGATCGAAGGCGATCGTGTGGCGTTGATCGACCCCCCCGGTACCTCGTTTACCGAGATCTTCTTGCCGGTTCTGCAAGAGCGCATTGACCCCAAGACCATTGATTATTTAATTCTGGGGCATCTCAATCCCAACCGTAGTCGCACCTTAGGGCGCTTACTGGAACTTAATCCCCACCTCACAGTGGTTTGCTCGAACCCAGCGGCGCGATCGCTGCCCAAGCTGCTGCCTGAAACCCAGGTAAACACCTTGGTGATCAAAAGCGGTGAACAAACCTTAGATCTCGGCCAGGGCCATCAACTGCGTTTTATCCTCACCCCCAGCCCCCGCTGGTCGGATCACCTCTGTACCTACGATCCCCAAACTCAAATACTCTTTACGGACAAGCTTTTTGGGGCTCATGTTTGTGGTGATCAGGTTTTTGATGAGGGCTGGCAAGTCTACCAAGAAGACCGCCGCTATTATTTCGACTGCTTGATGGCTCCCCACGCCAGCCAAGTGACGACTGCTCTGGAAAAGCTGGCTGCCTATTCGGTGCAATTCTACGCCCCTGGCCACGGTCCCTTGGTACGTTATGGCCGCCAAGAACTTACAGAGTCTTACCAAGCCTGGTTGACAGCCCAGCAAAATAGCAGCGCTCAAGTAGCACTGATTTATGCTTCGGCCTATGGCAATACCGCGATTGTAGCCCAAGCGATCGCCCGAGGCATTACCAAAGCAGGTGTGGGCGTGACCGCAATTAACTGTGAGTTTGCCGAGCCAGAGGAGTTACAAGCCGCCCTCCAAGGCGCTGCTGGCTTTATTATGGGCTCACCCACGCTTGGTGGTCATGCGCCCACTCAGATTCAGACTGCTTTGGGTGTGGTGCTAGCCCAAACCAACCCCAAAGACCAATTGGCAGCGGTGTTTGGCTCCTATGGTTGGAGCGGCGAGGCGATCGATATGCTGGAGCAAAAATTCCGGGATGCGGGCTATCGCTTTGGCTTTGATCCCGTTCGGGTCAAGTTTAAGCCCACTGATGAGATCGTCAAATATTGCGAAGAGGCAGGCACGGACTTTGCCCAAGCCCTGAAGCGTCAACAAAAACGGCGTCAGTCCCAGAGTACTAAAGGTTCTGTCTCAGAATCCCAATCAGCTCGGACAGAGCAGGCGGTGGGGCGTGTGGTGGGATCACTCTGTGTGGTCACGACGACCAAAGGTGATCTCAACAGCGCGATGTTGGCCTCTTGGGTGTCTCAGGCGTCATTTAATCCCCCTGGCTTTACGGTGGCAGTGGCCAAAGAACGGGCGATCGAAAGTTTGCTATATGAAGGCAATGCCTTTGTGCTTAATATTTTGCCCGACGGCAGTCCCCTCCAGCGCAAGTTCACCAAGAACTATGCACCGGGAGAAGATCGGTTTACAGGCATCGCCACCGAGATTGCAGACAATGGTTGTCCAATTCTCACCGATGGGTTGGCCTATCTAGAATGTGCTGTTACGAAGCGGATGGAATGTGGCGATCATTGGCTGGTTTATGCTAGTGCTAAAAAGGGCCAAGTCCTTGATGATAATAATGTCACGGCGGTTCACCATCGTAAGACGGGTAGTCATTATTAACTGACTCGATGAGTTATCCGACTTAGTATAGATATATATAATGGTTAATGGTATTTCTAGTTATAATCATTTGTACTAGTAGAGTTTTATTATCTCAGCAGGTAGCTAATGTGGAAGATTAACTAAGCAGGTTAAAAACTCTAGTGAATAAACTATCTCAAACTCAAAAAAACAAAGATGAAGATTGAAGACCGTCACAGATTACTGGAGGAAGCAATAGAAGTCGTTCGTTTCTCCGATGTTGATTTGGGAGACGAGATGGCTTCTGAAGAAGTCGATCCTCTCAAAGAAAAAGTTGCTCGGCTTTTGGAAAATTTAAATAAAGAGATTGTAGGATTTTCTCCCCAGCTAAGTGTTTATCCCTTGCGTCGGAAATATTTCAAGATTGAAGAGCATCAACTTTCATCTGAAATCAAAGAGAGGATGCGCAACTATAACTTTTACAAGATTGACATACCCATTACTCTCAAAGCGTCTTCGGATTGGGCATTTAGTAAATTAGTTTGCAATGTAGAGTTCTGTCCAGATGAACAAAATACTAAACAAGCAGATTCTTTGCCAGTAATCCATGATATATTTCCCGCTGATAAATGGCAAGAAATTTTAAATGTCCAAAACTCTCTCATATTAGGACTTGATGAAACTCTAACTTTCCAAGCAGAGATTGGGGGGATTCAAAACAACTTATCTCAATCAAGAAATGAAACTCAAACCAAGTTAGCTTTTCAAGTTGAAGGAGTAATGAAGTTCGCGTTCGGACCATTTTCATATCGGATTCGTAAATGCCAGGTTAAAAGTCGAGGCAGAGGGAACTTCAAAGCTTGGTGGGAGTTTCAAGGAACTCAATATGTTAACGAACAAGAGATTAAATTGGGTGTAGTTCTAATAGTTCCGAAGTCAAGAAAGAACTTTCCTACAGTCATAGGAGTATTAGAAGCACAGCATGATTTTCAAATCTGGAGTGCGGATATATTGCGTTATCAGAGTTTTTTTCGGGAAGCAATTCAGCAATTTTTTTTGGGAGGTGCAAAAATTCAAGCTACTCAAGTTTGGCAAAATATTACTCAATTAGCTTGAATCAATCTTAACCAAGGAGAGATAAGTTGAGTCAATTTATTAACTACACTCTTACTATTCGAAATCATGGAGAAATCGTCCCAAAGATTGGCGATCAAGAGTCTCGATTTGGACAGTTTGACGAGAAGAAGCTCGATGATATTCGTTTCTGTTTGGGCTTGCTTAAAAATAAATCTCTAAATAATCGTGAAGAATTTTGTCATTTAGGAAAAATTCTTTTTGAATCTTTGCTTAAGCCAGTAGAGATAAGTTTTTCTGGGAAAATCTGGAGTCATATAATCGAATCCGAAAATACGAAAATTCGCCTAAGAATTGTTTTTGAAGAGATTGAAAGAAAAACCGAAATCGCTAGCCAAATCATCAACTTACCTTGGGAATTTCTTTGTTATCCCGATGATGATAATACTTTTCTTGGAACTCATCCTCGCATTGCCTTATCCTATGCTTATAAAACTTGGCTCAACAATCCTTTAGATGGATACGCTGTGCGAGAATCTCCATTGAGAGTACTGTTTATTTCTGGTCATCCCTCCAAGCTAGATGCTGTTGGTTTTACCAATGGTGTTCAACAGCTCATGTCTGAACTAGGACAAGATGTTAGGATTGAAGTGTTAACAAACCCAACACTAAATAAGCTACATGAGGGACTATCTAAGAAACCTCATATTTTTCATTTTTTAGGACATGGTAAGCCAGGCGAGCTAGCTCTAGGCGAACTACAAAATGGGGAAACACTCTGGCTTACAGAGCAATCACTGTCCGATATTTTGCGGCAAGGCTGTGTAAAAGTAGTTGTTCTACAAACCTGTGAAGGAGCATCTCCATCTGAAGAACTTGCTTTTACGGGAATGTCTGCATCTTTAGTTAAAGCTCATATTCCTGCTGTTATAGCTTTCCGCTACTCCATCTCTCAATCTCTAGCTTGGAATTTTGTCAGAACTCTCTATAGTCAATTGGCAGTAGGCGAACCAGTCGATCTAGCCGTACAAGCTGGACGCAATCAGCTTGCAAGAGGAAACAAAAGCACTCATTCTAGTCGTGACTTTGGAGCACCTGTCCTCTGGATGAGCCTGAAAGATGGATTATTATTTGCTACCAACAACAGAAATCAGGAAAGCTTCCCTCAATCTCTGGAGAAGAATTTTCTTCAGACTCAAATTCGATACAATGACAGTCTGATCAAAAAATTCTCCATAAACCCTCTTTTTTCTAGCGACAAAATTACTTTAAAAGATATTTATATACGACCTAAATGTCGTATTAATCCAAAGTGCATCTATGTTTCAAATGATGATGCTAATAAAGATTGCATAGATGCATTTGAGGTTTTAAAATCTCTTATTTATAAAGATAGAAAAATTGGGTTCAACAGATTAGTTGATCGGAGAAAGATATTGATATTTGGTTTTCCTGGACAAGGAAAAACTTCTTTCTGTAAATTTGCATTGCACGAGTTATTGCTTGATCGGAAATTTGTAAGTAATAATGTTTATTTGTTACAACTCCGCTACATTGAGAAAAATAAATTTGATGATTTCCTATCTAGTCCGTTGGATTATATCAAAAAATATTTACAGAAAGTAATTTTTGAGGATCAAGATGTCGATATAAATGAAGCCTTAAAAGATTCAGTAATTATATTAGATGGGCTTGATGAATTAGATATACAAAGAACTTACTTGGGCGATGAGTATGAAAAGTTTTTAGACAAGATTATGTCAATTCAGGAAAATATAATAATAGTTATGACATCTCGATACATAAATATAAGAGAAGAGAAGCTTCTATCAAATTTTCAGCCTGTAATAATAGAGTTGGCTGAATTTAATAGTGAACAACAAAAAGAATGGATCAAAAAATACAAGAAATTCTATCCAAATATTAATTTGGCAGAAAGCATTGTTGATGAAGTCAATAAATTTGAATATCCACAAAATGAGTTGAAACAATCAAGAAAATACTACAATACTTTGCTTGAACAGAAAGATAATTTGAACAAAGAAATAAACACAATACGTATAACTATTGAGAAGGAGATGGAACGAGAGACAAGGAGTATAAAAGAGAGCTATGGATATGAAAAAATTACGAAAGCTTATATAGAGTCAGAAGAAGAAAAAGATAAGATAATAGAATTCAAATCAAGCATTCAAGACATAAAGAAACACTACCCTAATTGCTCTAGCTATTCTGATAAGCTAATGCAGGCAATTCAAAACGATATCAATAAAAAAGAACTCGATTTTTTCGAAATAAAAAAAGAAAAAGAAGAAATCGATAAAACAATAATTAATAGAAATAAAATCAAAAGAAAAGAATTAAAAATTAAGAATAGACTAGAGGAAAAAGAAAATAGATTAAAAAAAAAGGAAGCAGGTTTAAGGAAAATTAAAGAAAAGATTGTGGGATTTGAAAGTGAGCTCAAAGAGAACGAGCAGAAAATCAAAGATCTAAAAGCAATTCAAGAATTGTTAGGACAACCATTGATCCTCTATTTAATTGCTACATTAAATGTAAACTTAGATATCAATTATTTAGATGATTCTGATCAGATAACTATGAATAAATTAATTCTTTATCAAGAATTAATAGATAAAACCATAGACAACCTTTTTGATCAGATAGTTACAACTAGCTGGACTGAAGGCAATAAAGTAAGAATACTGATGAACATAACCAAAGAAGAATATAGGAATTTTATTCAAGATTTAGCATATGCTGTTTTTGTCAAAGGAACAGAAGTCATCAGTTTTTGTGAAGCCAAGATTATTGTTAAAGATTTCATCAATAAATTAGGTGCATATCACGAAGCGAATCCAGACTTGCTTAAAGGAGTTCTTCCTACTTTCTATTTCAAAAAGATTGAAGATCAAGAAGGGTTGATTGAGTTTGCACATAAGAGTTTTAGCGAGTTTATGGCGACAGAAAGAATATGGAGAACTCTGACTGATTTAGCAAATAAAGATGATATTGATGATCTGTCTCGGCAAGACTCTAAACTTTTTGAATTACTTTCACAACAAAATCTTACAAAAGAAATGTTGTTTTTCTTGGAAACAATAATCAAAAAATCTCAAGAAGAACTACGAGTAAATGTTTTTAATTTAATGAACAATTTCTTTACAAGAGAAATCCTCCAAAGCGATTTTCTTGTTACAAGAAAAATCAAAGAAATATCAAATTGCTTTTTCAATACATATAGCATACTAAGGTGTTTAGATACTTCTGTGAATTTTTTGATCGATGAGAATTCTTTGATTGATGAAAGAAAAAAAACTGCTTTTGTAAAAGAGTTGGTTTTATTCAATTTAATATATAGTAATATGACAATCAATCTCTATGGCCAGTCGATTAATAAAAAAGATTTGAATATTAATGTTGAGAACTTAAGATTTGACAAGAAAGCGGAGCAAAAATCTCCAAGTAAAAAGGATAAAAATTGGGAGATTGATCCATTCTATCTATAAACCATTAAACTAGAGGCAATGTATGTTAAACTAAGACTGGATGGTCATCTATCCAGCTCATCTCCAAATCCTTGCCATAAATGGCTTTTATGGTTTTCGACTTCAACCGTTTGGAGGCAGGAAAACTATTGGATCAGATTGACCTCGATTTCAAGCAAGCAGAAGTCTTACAACTATTGCATTTGAGTAATTATTTTCTTTGATCGCCAAAGTGTTGATTTGACAAGGGCTCCGCAATTTTTGCCAGTCAATCAGGTGTCTTGTTTGCTTCGGACTCATTATTAATATCTCTAGCGATTTTTCGAGTGCTTTCGGATAGTTAGAAGGGCAACTCTTGCTACCTACGCGGTCTTTTCAACTTGGGGTGGGTCGGTCTAGCCCTACAATCTCAAGATAATCGCTACGCTAGTCCATTGACTTTCGAATAACTCCCCTATGACCCCTACCAACCGCCCCATCTCTGCGATCGCAGTTCCAGCTTCAACGAAGAAAACCAACTACCCTGACCCCTTCGCTATCTTGGTTGCGGGCCGAGAGAAACATAAGTTGGGGGATTGGTTTGGGTTGACCAATTTTGGGGTAAATCTGACAACCCTTGCACCGGGAGCGATTTCGGCGCTCTGTCATGCCCATGCTCGTCAGGATGAGTTAATTTATGTGCTAGAAGGACGACCAACGCTGATTGTGGGTGAGGCAGAATATCAGCTTGAACCAGGGCAATGTATAGGCTTTAAAGCGGGCACAGGGATTGCGCATCAGGTAATGAATCGCACCGATACGATCGCGCGGTTTCTGGAAATTGGCGATCGTACACCCCACGATACGGTTGAATATCCCCAGGATGATTTGCAGGCGGTGTTGAATGATGCAGGGCAATGGGTATTTAAGCACAAGGACGGAACGCCCTACTGAACTGACGAGTTTAGGGGCTGTCATCATTTAGTACAGTGTAAATTAAGTTCTGTAACATACTCATTTATGCTTACCAGCTCTAGCAAGTCGCACCAAAAGCGAATGTAGTGAAACTTTATTTCCAGAGTATTTAGTGCTCTATCAACTCTAAAAATCAGGTTTGTTCGTAGGTTGCGGTTGAGGCACGAAACCCAACAGCGACAACGGTTGTGTTGGGTTTCGCTCCACTCAACACCAACCTACAATTAAGTCTTGACGTTGCACTAATCTGCTTTATGAATAATCTAGGCTAACTACTCCCTCCTCTGCGGAAAGCCGCAAGCGTCTAGGATGTACCAATGCTTAAGTTCTGATTACTCCCCTCACCCTCTTAATCCCTATGCGTAGAAACTTAACCTTGGCGATCGCAGCTTGCCTGGGCATCATTATCTGGGCTTGCAGCCAAACTGCTAATACTGCGACTGATCCCAATGCGCCCCAAAGTGAGCGCTTGTTTCAGGCTCATCAGGGCGATCGCCCCGTTGCCACCGCCATCACCGCCTTTGCCCCCAGCCAACCTGTACTTGCTGGAGCTGTCACCTACGGCACAACCGCAGACGGACAACCCATCCACGGCTATCTGGCTCGTCCAGCAGAACAATTTGACCCTAGCCCCGCCATCATCGTGATCCATGAATGGTGGGGTCTGAATGACAACATTGCTACGATGACCCGACGCTTGGCAGGTGAAGGTTATACGGCCCTGGCTGTGGATCTTTACAATGGCACTGTGGCTGAAACGCGAGAGAAAGCGCGGGAACTCGTCGGTACAGTGCGCGAAAATCTCGACGCTGCGAAGGATAACCTCCGTCAAGCCTACAACTACCTAGACACCACGCAACAAGCCCCTAAGATTGCTAGCTTGGGTTGGTGTTTTGGCGGCACCTGGTCACTCAATACGGCTTTGCTGTTTCCCCAGGATCTCGATGCTGCCGTGATCTACTACGGCGGTGGTATCACCACTAACCCTGAACAGTTGCAAACCCTGGAAATGCCAATCATTGGTTTCTTTGGCGAAGAAGACCGCAACCCCACTCCCGAGACTGTGGCTGAGTTTGAGCAAGTGCTAACCGAGCTGGATAAATCCGTCGAGGTGCATCTCTATGAAGGGGCAGGCCATGCCTTTGCTAACCCCTCGGGCACACGCTATGTGGAGGCGGCGGCAATGGATGCCTGGGAGAAAACCGTTGCGTTCCTCGCTACCTATTTGCAGCCCGGCGCATAACCCTAGCATGACCCTAATTATTGCGGGCGATCGCAGCAACTCCGGCAAAACCACTGTCACTCTAGCGATTCTGAGCTATCTCCGTCAGCAGGGTTTGGCCGTGCAATCCTTCAAAGTGGGGCCGGACTATATCGACCCCATGTTTCACAGCAAAATCACCGGCCGACCCTGCCGTAATCTCGACCCGATTTTGACCAGTCCCGATTATATGCAGCGTTGTTTCGCCCACCATAGTGCGGGGGTGGACTACAACCTAATTGAGGGTGTAATGGGCCTCTTTGATGGCATAGGCAACCATGAAGCGCCACCCCATGTGCCTGTGATTTCCGGCTGTCCCGCGATCGCTAGTACCGCCTATATCGCTCGGCTACTGAAAATTCCTGTGCTGCTGGTGATCGACTGTTGCAGCCTTTCAGGATCAGTGGCAGCGATTGCCCAAGGCTACCAACAACTCGACCCCCAGCTTGAAATTGCAGGGGTTGTTTTCAATCGCGTGGGCTCGGAACGCCATCTGGAGTTGCTCACTCAAGCGATCGTACCCCTCGGTTTGCCCGTTCTGGGGACATTGTTCCGTAACCCAGATCTGATATTGCCCGATCGCCATTTGGGTCTTGTGCCTGTTGATGAACTCCCTGAATTACCTCAATTTTTTGAGCGGTTGGCCCAGCAGGTGCAGGATTGGGATTGGGAGCAGTTGTTGCCGCTGCTGCAATCGTCGGGGAGAGTAGCCCCACCTCTGTGGGAAATCTCGCCAACCCCTGAGTCTGTGCCCATTGCGATCGCCTGCGATCGGGCCTTCAATTTTTACTATGCTGATAATTTGGATTTGCTCCAGGCGGCGGGGGCGGAACTGATCCCCTGGAGTCCGTTAGCCGAATCCCTGCCTCTCCAAGCTCAAGGCGTCTATCTTGGTGGTGGTTTCCCGGAGATGTTTGCGATGGAGTTGGCAGCGAATAAGGCGGCGCGAGATGATTTGAACAATGCGATCGCCCAAGGCTTGCCCGTCTACGCTGAATGTGGCGGGTTAATGTATCTGTGTGAGGCGATCACGACGTTTGAAGGGGAAACCTGGCCGATGGTGGGGGTGTTGCCTGCGACAGTGAGGATGGGGAGGCGGTTGACATTGGGTTATCGGCGAGCGATCGCGGAGCATTCTAGCCTTATTGTTCAAGACGCTGAATGTTTTTGGGGACATGAGTTTCACCGCTCTCAATTGAGTCAGCTTGCTCCTCAGCCCCTCTGGACAAGTTGTGGGTTAGCGCACCAGGCCCAGCCTTATCCAGAAGGGTGGTCATATAAAAATGTCCAAGCTGCTTATTTGCATTTGCATTGGGGCGATCGGCCGGATGTCGCTACGCGATTGGTGAGTCGGGCGAGGGAGTGGGGAAAATTCTAAGATCTGTCGTCTATCCGATCGCGGCCAACAATTTTTCACTCACCAGCCAGCGATCGGAATCGGGGCGAATCCATTGGCCTTGCTGTTCATCGTAATCACGTTGTTGGTTGAGCACTTGACGAAGACAGTCTCTGTGTTCTGTGGGGAGCGTGGGCAGCATGCGCTCCATAATACGTAGGGCATGAAGTTGCTCAAACGCAGAGCCAGAATGGGCGATCGCATTCAATACAGGTTCAAAATGTCCAATACCCTGCTGATCCATAACACAAGCCAGACCGATGAGGCGATCGCCATGCTCCGATGACTGTAAATAGTTTTGGATTTCTACATCCGAAATTTTGGCCGGTGGCACAAGTGACTGCATGGCCGCGGCCACAGTTTCCATCAGAAAATTGCGTCGAACCCCTCGGGGGCCATCTTGGAGAGCTTGATAGCGACGAGCTAAATGTTGCAGTGCTTGGCGGGCTTCAACCGGAGTCAAATCTTCATACTGTTCGTCCAGTTGGCGCTCAACCTGTTGCAGCTCTTGACGATGCTGGGGTGAAGCGGTTTCTTTGACATCTTCAAGCACCACCTTAACCGCCCCCATCACCTCATCTTGCGCCTCTGGCATAACAGCTTGCAGCAGTTGCTCTAAGCCGGGTGAACTGAATTCTGCACCGGGAGCACGAATTGCACCACCAACCAAAGCAAAGAGCTGTAGCACTGCGGGGAGCCACATAAATGCCAGAATTAGCACAGTAGTATTCGAGACCTGCATTTGAATCGATAGCCCGGCTTGGCTTGTCCAAGTTAGGTCAAAAATGCTCAAGATCGCCAGAACCAAAACCGTGCGAAACCAAGCTGGGGGGAGGCGCAAGAGAGTCCGTAGCAGATGCAGGAGGGTTTCGAGGGTGATGGGTCGGTTGGGCATCAATCATCAGGTGGCAATTAAGCCAGCAGAGTTGAGCACAGCATACTGTAATTTTTACGATTCGTGATTCCAACCGAGAGTTCTCAGAATGCTATCGCTGCAACGGATATCGACATGGCAGCATAGAAGAAGAACGCCAAGGTTCTGGCATCCTTTCAGTTTCTCTACCGGGAAAATTATTCAAGCAAGACCCAATTGAAATCCATCGTTTTCAAGATAATCCCCTCCAGACTCTGCTGGAGTAGGCATGGGGGAATTACCCTGACGAATAAATTCTAGGTCTCGAATTGGATGAGGTTTAACTCCCCAACCCAAATGCGAGAACAGACCAAGTTGCTGCATCACATTTGCCCGTGATTTGCAAACCAAAGTTGCGTTGTACCCGTCGCATTGCCTTTTCTGTTTCTGGGCCAAAACGACCATCAATCCGGCCCCGATAGACATCTAAGCCCGATAGATCAATCTGTAATCGTCGAACTGCTGTGCCAGAATGCCCAAGTTGCAGAACTTGGAATTTTGAAGTGTATGGCTTAAAGGACTGTTTACGAAGTGGCCCAGTTATTGCAGATGTACGGAAAATACCTTGCATAATATGTAGTTCCTGAAGATGCCCTGATGAAGCAATCATCACAGAACCCCCCCAAGCCGTCTGTGAGATAAACACGCTCAGGGTGTATGGCAACACAACCCTACGCATGACGTGTGTGCTTGAGATGTGTGATCAAGATCATGCTCGTCTATTTATTAATCGGCGAGACGTCCGTTCTATGGATATTACGAAGAAGACAGCCATGGTACGAGCGTCTCGCCTGTCTTGTCCCATCAGACTTTTGATGTTAATTGGCGACGTGCCTTAGAACAAGCTGAGTTGCTCAACGGCTGGCGAGGGCGGCTTAAAGAAGGGCGGTAAAATGAGCGAGCTATGGGCTTGGAGCTTCTGGTAGAAAGTCTGAGCGATTTTCGGGGAATGGCGCTCTACTGGACAGTGAACAAAAAAATAAACCGTCCGATCGCACTTTAACCAATCCGCCACCTGTCCAACCCATTCCGCTAAAAAGGGGTCTTGATACTGTGGCTCGGGATGGGCGATAAAACGAATGAGACTGGTTGTGGTGGAATAGTCCGGGAAAACCGGCAGTTGCGGTTTGCGATTTCGAGAAGCAGCCTGCGGATCACCAGAACTGCTGTAGACCGATCGCGTATCCAGAATCACCCGCTGCACTCCAAGCTGTGCTAAACCAGCATTCAACTGTTCGCGCACCTGAGGATAAAACCAGTGGGGATGACGTACTTCCAGGGCGATCGCACTGGTCTCTCGGGGCAAAGCCATCAAAAAATTACGCAAATCTTCTGCTTGTTCTGGGCTATAGCGTGGCGGCAATTGTAAAAACAATATCCCCAAGCGATCGCCCAAGTGTTGCATCCGTTCGATAAAGCTCAATGCTGCTGGCAGTTGGGGCAACAGCAAGCCTTGGTGCGTGACCGTCTGGGGAAATTTGGGGCAAAACTTAAAACCTGGCGGAGTCTGCGATCGCCATTTCTGCACAGTCTTCACTGGAGGCACCGCATAGAAAGTGGTATTGCCTTCAACCGTATTGAGGCGATCGCTGTAGCAGTTCAGAAACTTGCGGGGTGACGTGCGCTCAGGATAAAACGCCCCGACCCAGTCTGGGTAAGCCCAGACGGCGCAGCCAAGATAAAAGGGAACAGGGGTCGTCACAAATTTGAGGGGTACTGGTCGATTTATGAATTGGGGGCGATCGTTAGAATAACTGTATAGTCATGGCGTTTGGGGACACCTTGGAGTCGTGGCGTTTCAAAGCGATAAAACTTTATCAGTTTCGCAGCTAAGGCTTCAGCTTCAAGGCGTTCAATATTGCCGTCTAAGACCTGAGTCAAGCTTGGATTAAGCACTATCACTTCAGCTGTGCCATCAAGTTTCACATCAATTACAGTTTGGATTTTGACTGTTTCTGTCAGTTTTAATGCCAATTCCTTCAATAGAGAGCCAATCTCACCAGACGTTGGCTCTTGAATTGTCCGAGCTGAACTATCAACAGGATGCTTGCAGTCGGGATTGCCGCTGAGACAAAGATTCGTAAAACCAAGGGGAGCAACTGAAAAGGATGGAGAAGAAGCTGAGTCGGCATCATTGGTCGGCCCAGTCTGATTCGACCCATTATTACTATTGCTTGAATTATTTTCGTCAGGCTGCTGATTCT
Organism: Spirulina sp. SIO3F2; assembly: GCA_010672165.1. Classification (GTDB taxonomy): domain Bacteria; phylum Cyanobacteriota; class Cyanobacteriia; order Cyanobacteriales; family Spirulinaceae; genus SIO3F2. The sequence goes on from JAAHHN010000001.1 coordinate 25,804, forward strand.
GCTGGTGCGATTCATTCTCATCCACTACAGCTTCATTCTGAGGTGGATTAGGTGTTGCATTGGGACGTGGCGTTGGAGATGGTGTTGGTGTAGGACTCGGTTTCAGTGCTGGTTTTGGTGTCGCTTGAGGGGTTGGTGGGGGTTGGCTTTGGGGTGTAGATGTGGCTTTGGGTGTGTTTTGGGGCGCGATTGGCACAGATGGCGTTGCTTTTTGGGGGGCTGCTGCTGGCGTAGGTGCAGCAGTAGCTGACCAAAGTGTGATCGGAACCCAGTTGCCTGAAGCAGTGACTGAGGTCGGCTGGAATTGCAGAGCATGGCTATTGAGCGCGAGTAACAGACCAGCATGGAGCGCGATCGACCCACCTGAGAGCATCACCCACAACCAGGGTGATTCAGAATGCTTTAACGGTGTCTGCTCAGACATAGTTGCCCCATTTCAGCGTCCAATACAGCATCTGTTACTTAGAGATTGCCAATGTATCGTATCGCATGACCTCAACCCCATCGTGTTAACCCATCAAGCCTGTTTGCTGGGTTGAGAAATGTTGCACTGTACGATGCAGCACGACCGGGAGTTTTGGGAGTCGCTACTATGAGTGGCGTCTGGGATTCAGAATCGGTCATCCAATCTCAGTGAAATTTTGAGAAAACTCGAATTTTTCGCAGTTCTCAACCGATTGTTATTCTGAACCCCATTATTTTGATCCAACCTATAGTTGATTCAGGGAACAACTGCCATGAATATTTTGCGATCGCGCTGGCTTACTCGTCTCGTGCAAGGTATCAGTCTAGGCCTTATCAGTTGTTGGTTACTCGTCAGTCTGGCACAGCATAGCTTGGCGATTCAGATTCAAGATATTTCCGACCCCCGCCAAACGCCGGGTTATTGGGTCACAGATATGGCCAACATCCTCAATCCGGCCACAGAAGAACAACTCAACAAGCAAATTAGCCAATTTGAAGCCCAAACCACCGCCGAGGTGGTGGTCGTAACTGTACCCGATACCACAGGTTATGCTTCGCCCAAAGCCTTTACCACAGAACTTTTTAACACCTGGGGTATTGGTAAAGCCGAGACCAATAATGGGGTGTTGTTTATGGTTTCGCTGGGCGATCGCCGCACTGAAATTGAAACGGGCATCGGCAGCCAAGCCATCCTCACCGACGCAAAAGTGCAAGCGATTGTGGATAACCAGGTGATCCCTTTCTTTAAAGCCGGAGACTTTAACCAAGGGATTTTGGCGGGAACCATAGCGGTGATGCAAGGTTTAAACCCCAATGCTGCACCAGCCGCACCGCCTGTCTCAACAGCTCCACCTGTCCCCGCAGTGCCTGAGCCAGCCTCATCCCTAACGATCAGCAATCCCCATCCCGGTTGGTTGATGTTGGGGATTCTGTTACTGAGTCTGGCAGGCTGGAGCCGCTGGCGAGCAGGATGTCTCAGTCGCCAACCAAAATATATTTCTCCTCAAGGACGCAGTCAATACTCACTGAGTGATCAAGGAGTCTCTAATTGGCTTTGGCTGTGTGGATTTTTCTTCAGCCTGTCTCTGGGTGTTCTGGCGGGGTCTTGGTTTTTTGCGACTTTATCAACCGATGCGCTTCTAGCGATGTTGTTTTTTATTGTGTTGGCAAGTTTAATTCTTTCCCTGGCTATTTGGCATGTTTTAAACGGCCAGCTTATGCAACGGTTTAAAGCGGCCTATAACCAGAAAACCTTGCCTCTGGTTCACTGTGAAAATTGCCGCGATCGCATCTACCCTCTCGATTCCAAAACCGTCGGATTAATTCTTTCCAAGCCCCAACAGATTGCCAAACGACTGGGAACTACAACTTACGAAGCGTGGCATTGTCCAATATGTGTTAGTGAGATTGCGTCAGATCAAGTCTATCTTGTGGCAAAGCCTGAAAAACGTGCCAACTTCTCAGAATGTCCGACCTGCCAGGAATTTACGGTTAAGGACACCAAGCGTGTGATTACTGAAGCAACCTATAGCCATTCAGGGGAAGGTGAAAAGACACGTAAATGTCAATGTTGTGACTTTAAGGACAAGGAGCGTTACACCATTCCACGCCTAGAAAGAGATGATGATGACGATCGTTCATCTTCTAGTTTTTCTTCTAACAGGAGTAGTCGTTCGAGTTCAAGTAGTCGTCGTCGCTCTAGCTCCAGTCGTCGTTCTTCAGGGGGCGGACGCAGTCGTGGCGGTGGCGGCGGTGGGAGTTGGTAATGGGGTTTGTTAAAGGAGAATTGCACAAAATACAGTTTCTGATGGCACCGCCTTCTGTGCGATCGCGTTTTTTCGCTCAAATTACCCGTTGGCTGAGCATTAGTTTGCTAACGATCGCAATCGTTGCATTCACTGCCCAATCTAGCCCCGCGCTCTCAGTTCAAGATGTGCCCAACCCCCGTCAGACGAATGGTGGTTGGGTGACAGATATGGCAGAGATTCTCAGTCCAGAGGCAGAAGCACAACTCAACCAGAAAATCACACAACTCGAAGCCAAAACCACTGCTGAGATGGCAGTCGTGACGGTTCCGGATACCGCAGGTTATGCTTCGCCTAAAACCTTCACCACAGAATTATTTAACACTTGGGGTATTGGCAAAGCCGAGGCAAATAATGGCGTGTTGTTTATGGTTTCGGTGGGCGATCGCCGTATCGAAATTGAAACTGGCACGGGATTGCAGCAGACGTTACCAGATGCCCAAGTTCAAACGATTATTGATAGTCAAATTATCCCGAACTTCAAACAAGGTAATTTGGAAGCAGGTATTCTCAATGGTGTTCAGGCGGTGATGTCTGAGTTGTCTGCGCCCTCATCTCCCACGCCGCAGCCATCACCCCCCCCTGCCCCCTCAGGGATTCATCAAGAGGATGATTTTAACTTCTCGGGTTACGATTGGGTCTGGCTCAATAAGCCGTTTGCACCCGCAGATCAGCGAATCTTCTCAATGGGGATTGGTTTGTTTGCGCTGTTGGGCTTTGGTCTATTTAAAGTCACAAAACACCTTGGCTCTCGGTCGGTTGTATTGCTCTTGGGCCAGCGATCGCGCACCCAAACCCAAGCCAAAGAGCAGGGACGTTGGCTCTGGCAAGTCAGTCTCTATAGCACAACCTTTAGCATCATCATGGTGCCATTACTATGGTTAACCTTATGGTCGCATCAAGCTTATGTCATCACTATTCTTTTAGCACTAGGTAGCTCGGTTTATCTCATCCGTTTAGCTCGCAAAAACAAAGCGAAACCCAAACAGGCAAGAAGCAGTTACTTTCAACAGAATGAGCATGTAATTGTTCGGATTGTCAAAATCATTATCGCAGCGCTTTTCTATATCCTCGTTTTCGCCCCAATTACGTTGGCAATAATACTGCTCTTAGTCATGGGGATTTCTATGATAATTTTTGTGTTCATTCAAGTTATTTTGGGCATCATTATCATTACGGGCGAATTAGCTTCAATGGTTCTGTTTGCAGCGATCGCGGCAGCTACAACAGCCAAATGGGTTGCAGATTTATTGCGCGATCGCTATGGCTACTTGGGTTATCAACCCGTCTTGTGTGGAGGTGAACCCCGTGTGAAGCTAGAACAGGTCTCAAGCTATGCTCTCAGCAAGCATCTGTCTGCGGCAGAAAAAGTAGCAGAAAATTTGGGTTCAGTAAAGTTTTATGGCTGGAGTTTGCCCGGTCAGTCTGGTGTCCAAGCGTTGCATATTCAAGCTATTGAACAAACCGGACATGAATATAAATGGTGTGAGACTTGTCAAGAATTAACGGTCGAACTCGAAGAAGAAACGATCTCGACGCCGACCTATACCAAAGCAGGGAGTCGCAAAATCACCGCCCATTGTCTATGCTGCCGAACTCGCAAAAGCCAAACTGAATCGATTCCTAAACTAAAACGGCCTTCCTACAGCAGTAGTGGTAGCCATTATGTCGGTGGATATAGCGGTGGGGGCTATAGTGGCGGTGGCTTTAGCGGCGGTGGTGGGAGTAGCGGAGGCGGAGGTTTTGGTGGTGGTAGCAGCAGCGGCGGTGGTGCAGGGGGAGGCTGGTGATTACCAAGTCAAAACTTTGTAGCACGGTTGGAGGATTGATCCGTAATGTCTATTAAACTTTTGATCTTTGGTTTGGCTTTGCTGTTTGCTGCTTGGTTTAATTGGTGGCAAGCCAGCCGTATTGTTGGTTTATCTGGGCGTTCTTCTTTTTTGAAATCCCGTTTCCAAACCATTGATTCGGCTACCCGAGGCATAGTGCAATTTCTTTTGTGGCTATCTACGTTTTGTACTGTATTTGGATGCTGGATTCTAGTGGTTTGGGTCAAAGGAGCAAGTCTATCTCAAGCAGGAATGGATGCTGCATTAGTGGCATTCCTGATTGGGTTTGTGAGCTTCATTATTTCCATCCCACTCTGTCTGATCTATCGATTTGTGTTTTACCGTTTGCTTACCCAAAAATTAGGAGGAATGCCCTTTTTTGAATCTGCGTCTCAGACCCACCGTTCCCAACAACGACGTTCTCGTTCTCGGCATTATTCTCAACACGATGTTCCGGATTTTGACAATTTCGGTTCAGAGGGGGGCAGCTCTTGGAGTTCTGGAGGGGAGAGTGGGGGCGCTGATTTTGGTGGAGGGGAGAGTGATGGGGGCGGTGCAGGCGGAGATTGGTAGCACGTTTTAAGCATTGAAAACTGACAACTTCAGCGGCACCGGATCGCCAAGCCAAGAGGCATGCTTAGTATGATCGTCAAGATCATTGCCGGTCAAGGCATGGACAAGTACCGTCAAATCACCGCGCTGGCTTTCCAGCCACGGGATCAAGCGATCGAACTGGGATTTATCGAATGTGAGTTGGCAACTCCAGCGTGGGTGTGGGCCAACTGGCTTCTGATGGACTCGACCCACCTTGACGCCGAAACGCTCTCCGGCATCTTGACAGAGCGCAGTGGCTGCCGTCACGGAGTTCTCATCGAAATAGACATGGGCATGGTAGTGGTCGTAGCTGTTGGTGGGTCGTTTGATCATTGGTCAATGAAAAGGGGATGATAATAGAAATTATCCATACAAGATTAAGGACACCTGTGGTCGAACGTTTTCCGTATATCTGAACGACCTATTTATTACACGCTTGCCGATAGCGACTACTCTGCGCTCAATTCAACCACCACTATCTGCGCTGAAATAGAACTGTATTGCAGCAACACAAAAGGATGGGGCGCTCGAAGATAACCATAGAGAGATTGGTTGACAAACCCCGCCCGACACGACCGGGTCATAAACAACACCTTTGCGCAACGTAGCCTTTTTGTGCTATTGCTCGGGCCGGGATGTTGACTTGTGGGTGATCTGGCCATTACTAACCGTAACCTCAACATAGGTTAGACCATTTCTGTTCCAGACCCAAACGTAGGTAGAACTAATAGAATTGCCAAATTGGCTAAAGCTCATCTGTCTGGGTTTACCGAGCTGTGCCTCAAGCTGGGCCAGAGTGACCCCAGCTTGAATTGCATCATAAGCCTCATAGGGAGAAAGGCGGGGCGCACTCAAGGCAGAACCTGGTGCAAGGGCATTACCGATACGAGCTTTTGCCTTGGTAACGTCATTTTGAAGGGTCACTGTCAAACTGCGAGTGCTGTCCCATTGCCATTTATAGGCGAGGGTCTTATTTCCGTTTAACTCACTAATCCGGGTAATTCTCCCCGTACCCAATAAGCTCTGAACCTGCTGTAGCGTCATGCCAATTTGAACCCGCTCATAGGCTTGCGCACGGGACATGTTGGGTTTGGGAGCAGCATCAAGTCGATAATCTGTCGTCGACTTACCAACAACCACACCATCTTGAGTGATGACATTGATACTGCTCAGACCACCATCCCATATCCAGTTATAGCTCGCTGTTACTGAGCCGTTATATTCACTACTACTGATTTCTTCGCCCTTGCCACCAATCAAACTCTCGACTTGTGCCAAAGTCATGCCTACTTGAATCATCTCGTAAGCTTGAGCACGTGCCCTGAGGGCAATGAGTTCAGCACTTTGGATGTTGGTGGTGACTGTTGCAGTCGGGTTAGATTGGTGCTCTAAACCAACAGTTTCAAGAATCTCGGGTGTACTCTCCTGAGCCAAAGCTGGTTTGATGGAGAGGGTGAGTGGGCAGACAATAAAGCCGCACAATACTGCAAGTGTTGAACGTTTTAGCACTACTTTTTCTCAAGATAAAACAACTCTGCAATGCTACTATGCCAGCTAATGCAGTTACAGGGTAGAACTACCCAAAAAAAGGCTTATCTGTAGCGAGCGATCGCCTCCTGCTAATTAGCTGTATGGATCAGCGTGGTGATATGACTTAAGCACTAACGCCAGCCTTGGGATTCGGTGAGATGATATTGATGATATTTCCGATTCAGTAATTGTCCCCAGGATGGGTCGAAGGGATGAACAACCTCGACTTCTTCATCTGCTAAGAAAACAGGACGGCCTGAATTAGCCCATTCAAAAATAGAACCTTCTAGGTTGACCACTGCCTCCCAACCTCGCTGTTCTAACGCTTGCGCCATCTGTGCAGAACGGTAGCCTACAGAACAATAGAGTACAATTTGCTCAACTTGCTGCTGTTGAGCGAGCCGCAAAATTTCGTCAGGATTTTTAAGATTGACGGCATTTTGGAGGTGACTCACAGCAAATTCTTCAGGTTCACGCACATCAACAATCAGAATCTTGGTCGGACTGGTTGCTTGTCGATGCTGGTCAAACTCCGCGATCGCCATATGCTCAACAGCAGGAAACTCCTCCCGAATTTGCGATTTCAGGGTGTCCCAAGCGAGATTCTGGGTTTTGCATCCTGAGAGGAGCAGAACAGCTAGTAGAAGGAGCGATCGCAGATGATGAGGCATGAGCTTTAACGGTTGGTTAGTCAGTCATCTTCTCTTGAAATATTGAGAAGTCACTGAAAAAATCTCTCATCGGCTCAAATCACTTCAGCTTCATCAAGGTTAAGTGTAAGTTTTCCCCTGCTACTCAACTGTTCCTCCCTATAAAGTCGGAAAGAAATTGTTCAAGTTCTGAACAAAACCCTTGCAAACAATTTGCAGGGGCTGCTTGACTCAATCAGTTGAAGCAAGTTCAGCAGAACTAGAAGTCCAGACCGTAGATCGTGGTCGTACCACTCACCTCATTAGTGACTACCAATAAAGGCTCATCATTTGGACTTTGAGCAGCCGGGATAAACAGCAAGCCTTCCGGTGCCAGATCCCCTGCTGTGCCCGCTTCCGCATCACCAGCAAAATCCCGGTTATTGGTATAAGTCACGTACCGGGGTGAAGTGGGGCGGGTCACATCATAGACCATGATGCCGCCAACCCGCTCCAGGCCAATAAAGGCATAGGTGCGAGCACCGATGCGGCCCACCGTAATGCCTTCAGGTTCCGGCCCCTTGTCATCACTGCGATTATCTAACGAGTCATTCTCGTCATTGGTGGAATTAAAGTTTTCAGGCAGCGCCTCCGCTAAAGTCCGCTCAAACTGGCTGCCGCTATCCCAAACTAAAGAACCGTCTGCACTCCAGACCGAGAAAGAGCGTGCACCGTAGGAATAGAGCGCCTCGTAATCACCATCTCCATCAGTATCGCCGAGGGTTGTGGTGATTTTCAACTGACCCAAGGCCGACTCTGCTTGTAACTCGGCTGCATTCGGGAAGGCAGTGCTATCCAGGGTTAAGTCCGCAACCCGTTCCTCTTCGCTAAAGCCGTCGTAGTCACGGGAGTCTCCTTCATTAGCAGTGAGGAAGTAAGTGTTGCCCTGTGCGGTTAGGGTGGCGATCGCATCGGGCAGATATAAACCCGAAACGGGATGGGTCGTAATGTTAATCTCACCATCCTTATTGCTCGCATCGATCGCGTTTTCCCGAATACTGTGATTCTTTTGACCCAAGCTCACAATGCTGGTTACCGTTGCATTGGCAATATCTACCACAGCCACCGCATTATTTTCTTGCAAGGTTACAAATGCAGTCTGGCTATCGGCGGCCACGGCAATATATTCAGGCTCTAAATCTTGGGCTGCTGTCGCACCAGGGCCAAAAATGCGAACACCATTGGCCAGCAATCGCTCTTTTGAGAAGGCCGCAAAGGTCACAGTTTGTACATCGTCCGCGCTCAGTTGACGCGCATTACCCGTCACATCAATGATGCTGATTGAGCCTTCGGGATCGACGGTATAGTCATCGTTCGGTTCCCCTTCGTTTGCCACCAGAGCCTTAGTGCCATCAGGGGTAAAAGTCACCATATCGGGCAGAGCCCCAACCGGGACTTGGGTGAGAAAAACACCATCAACATCAAAAAACACAACGACACCGAGCTCTTGTTTGGTTGGGGCTTCTACCGCAACCGCGACCAGGCCAGTGCTGCTAGTCGCAACGCTGTTGACACCACCGTAGGGGCTTAAGTCAATTGCCTCCTTCGCTACGGGGGCAGCCGGATCGCTAATATCAAGGCGATCGATGGTGTTCTTTTCGGCATTGGTAATAAAAAGCTGCTGGCTATCCGCATCATAGGCCGCAATTTCTGCTGCCCCTTCATCGAATCCACCACTTTGGTAGGTGCTCAAGACATTCAGAGACTGGGATTGAGCAGTCTTTGAGAATGCAACGACACCCAGAAGAGTGAATGGAGTTAAAAATGTGAATTTGCGAGTATAAATGCTCATAAAAGATGGAGGATTTTCTGCATGCCACCCAAATTAAAAACATAAAATTGCTCGTTCTGTGTTTAACGTTCGTTTAACGTTTATTTCATGGCCAATGTTCGGCTTGCTTTTTTTCTTTAAGCACAAGCCTTAGAACCACAACCAAGATGCTACCCTATTCAATCTAACCCGACCGAACCCAGATTGGAGCCATTGCTGTGCTAACCCTAGGCGTCAATATTGATCACGTTGCAACCATTCGCCAAGCCCGCCGTACCGTTGAACCCGAGCCGATCGCGGCTGCGGTTCTTGCCGAGCTGGGGGGAGCCGATGGCATCACCGCTCACCTGCGGGAAGACCGTCGCCATATTCAAGACCGGGATGTGCGCCTGCTACGGGAAACGGTGCAAACCCACTTCAATTTAGAAATGGCCGCGACCGATGAAATGGTGGCGATCGCTCTCGACCTGAAACCTGACTACGCGACCCTTGTCCCTGAACGCCGGGAAGAAGTCACCACTGAGGGGGGTTTAAATTTGCTGGGGGATTTCGAGCGCTATTGCCGAGTCGTGGAACAACTCCAAGGCGCAGGCATCCCCGTCAGTTGGTTTATTGATGCCCAAGCCCCTCAATTGGAAGCCGCCGCTAAAACCGGGGCACAGTTTATCGAGCTACATACAGGTTCTTATGCCAATGCGAAGACAGAGACCCAGCAGCAACGGGAGTTGGAGGTGCTCACCAAAGGAACCCAAGTGGCGATCGCACTGGGTTTGCGCGTTAATGCTGGCCACGGTCTAACCTATCAGAACGTTTACCCGGTGGCTCAAATCCCTGGCATGGAAGAGTTAAATATTGGCCATTCTATTGTGAGCCGTGCAGTCTTGGTGGGGATGGAGCGAGCCGTGCGGGAAATGAAGCAGGCGATGTTTCAAGAAAGTGGGGTGTAGAGGTTAGGGTGTGGGCTGTACTGGGTCTAAATCAAATCGAGGTTGGGTTTCGAGCAGGTGTAAAAACGCATCTTGGGGTAATGGTGGACTGAAATAGTAGCCTTGAATCGCATCACAATGATGTTTACGCAAAAACTCCAGTTCTCCTACTGTTGAAACCCCTTCAGCGATCACCTTACAGTTAAGATTATGGGTCATTTGCAATACCGCTAGGGCGATCGCGGCATTCTTTTGGTTTTGATCAATATCAGTCACAAAGGTGCGATCGATTTTGATGATATCAAAGGCAAGCTGTTGAATATAACTAAAAGAAGAATAGCCTGTGCCAAAGTCATCTAAGGCAACTTGTAAACCCAGCGATCGCAGCGTACTCAACTGGTGCTGAATATCCTCAGAGTTTTGTAGCAAAATACTCTCAGTTAGTTCTAATTTAACGAGCTTGGGGTCGATCGTTGTGGCATGTAAAGTGCGAGAAATGACCGCTTCAAGTTGGGGATGATTGAGTTGACGTGCGGACAAGTTAATTGAAACTTGTAATGGCGGGTTATGTTGTTCATTCCAAAACCAGGCATCCTGACAAGCTTGGTGCATAATCCATTCTCCCAGCGGGATAATAAATCCTGACTCCTCCGCAATCGGAATAAACTGTTCGGGAGAAATAAAGCCCTGTTCTGGGTGAATCCAGCGAATCAAGGCTTCTGCACCAAAAATACGCCCTGTTTTTAACTCAACAAAGGGTTGATAGTAGAGCACGAACTGACCTCGTTCGAGGGCTTGATAAAGATCATTGCGAATCGTAATACTCTGTTGCAGATGCTGATTCAAACTGGGTTGATAAATTTGAAATTGGTTCCCACCCCGTCGTAGTGCTTCTTCTTTGGCAAGATTAGCTTGAACCCGTAACGTATCAAATTCTGCACCTGCCATTGCTTCCGTAGCGACGCCCAGGCTAGACGTGACAAATAACTCTCGTTGGTCCAGCATAAAGGGTTCCGCACAACAATCCTGAAAACGGGTTAAGGAGTTTTGTAAACTTTCAATATCAGGACAATTGAGCAGCACAATACAAAACTGATTTTCACCCAAATAGGCGAGGCTATTAGGCGCGATAACCGTTTTCTGAAGTCGCTGGGCAACCTCTTTGAGAACTTGTTCTTTGGCGCGATCGCCCAAAGCATTTTGCAAGCGCGAGAGATGATCGAGCGAGAGTTCTACCCAGTTCAGCATCATGGTCGGAACTGCTAGTTCGGTGATTAATTCTTGGAACTGCTTTTCAAGGGCATATTTGTTGGGTAAAAATGTCAAGGCATCGTAATGGGTCAGATAGTCCACTGCTGCTTCAGCCTGAGTCAGCTTTTGATTGAGTGCCACCAAAACCTGTTCCCGTTTTTCTAGCTGAGTTTTCAGGGCTTGGAGCACCTCTTTACGGGTAAATGGTTTGACGATATAGTCATCAGCACCCAATTCCATACCCTGACGATAGGACGCTTTGTCAGCACAGGCGGTTAAAAAAATAAACGGTACCAGCAACAAGTCTGCATGCTGCCGTATTGCCATCAGGATACTGTAACCATCAATTCCCGGCAGACGAACATCACACAAAATAGCATTGGGGGGCTCCTGTTGGGCCAAAACCAAACCTTGATTGCCATTGGCTGCCCCGATCACCTCATATCCAGCAATTTCCAACAGATCGATTAGGCTCTCCCGTACGGTGGCGTCGTCTTCAATGACAAGAAATCATACCAAAACCCAAAAGTCCGACTACAGATAAAGTACAAACCTGAGTGCCAGGCTTCGACCCTGCTCAGCCCTCCCCTTTTGATCTGTAGTCCTAATTTCTAAATTTGGTCATTCTCTTTTTTCAGTCTGAGATATGATATTTCCCTCTCCCCATAGCAATAAAAGAGGGATAATCCAACTGTTAAGCAAAAAGCTCCCTCACTATGTACAGAGGAAGCTTTGTTAATATCAAGCTGGCAAGGAGCTATTGTGCCAGGGGGCAACCCCCCAAGTATCGTCGCCGCAGAAATGTTTCACAACCGAGTTCGGGATGGGTTCGGAGTGGAGCCAAAACGCAATACTCACCAGCAAAGCATATGAGGTTATTAGAGTGAAACCCTCAAGACTGCATAAAGAAAATCATAAAGTGTAGAGGTCAAGCCCTCGGTCTGTTAGTACTCCTCGACTTCATACATTGCTGCACTTCCATCTAGAGCCTATTAACGGGTGTTCTTCCCGTGACCTTACTGGCTTAACACCATGAGAGCACTCATCTTGAGGTGGGCTTCCCACTTAGATGCTTTCAGCGGTTATCCGCTCCGCACATGGCTACCCTGCGTTTACCGTTGGCACGATAACAGGTACACCAGAGGTGCGTTCCTCCCGGTCCTCTCGTACTAAGGAGAACTCCTCTCAATGCTCTTGCGCCTGCACCGGATATGGACCGAACTGTCTCACGACGTTCTGAACCCAGCTCACGTACCGCTTTAATGGGCGAACAGCCCAACCCTTGGGACGGACTTCCGCCCCAGGTTGCGATGAGCCGACATCGAGGTGCCAAACCTCCCCGTCGATGTGGACTCTTGGGGGAGATCAGCCTGTTATCCCTAGAGTAACTTTTATCCGTTGAGCGACGGCCCTTCCACGCAGCGCCGTCGGATCACTAAGGCCGTGTTTCCACCCTGCTCGACTTGTCAGTCTCGCAGTCAAGCTCCCTTCTGCCTTTGCACTCTTCGGCTGATTTCCATCCAGCCTGAGGGAACCTTTGCGCGCCTCCGTTATCTTTTTGGAGGCGACCGCCCCAGTCAAACTGCCCACCTGAAACTGTCCTTTTCAGTTAGAATTCTAGCCTCGCCAGAGTGGTATCTCACCAGTGGCTCCATAACCCCCACAAGGGCTATTTCATCGCCTCCCACCTATCCTGCGCAAGCGAAGCCCGAACACAATTCCAGGCTACAGTAAAGCTTCATAGGGTCTTTCTGTCCAGGTGCAGGGAGTCCGTATCTTCACAGACAATCCTATTTCGCCGAGCCTCTCTCCGAGACAGTGCCCAGATCGTTGCGCCTTTCGTGCGGGTCGGAACTTACCCGACAAGGAATTTCGCTACCTTAGGACCGTTATAGTTACGGCCGCCGTTCACCGGGGCTTCAGTCGCTAGCTTCGCCTAAGCTAACCAGCTTCCTTAACCTTCCGGCACTGGGCAGGCGTCAGCCCCTATACTTCCTCTTACGAGTTTGCAGAGACCTATGTTTTTGGTAAACAGTCGCCTGGGCCTCTTCACTGCGACCCCCTCGCGGGGGCACCCCTTCTCCCAAAGTTACGGGGTCATTTTGCCGAGTTCCTTAGAGAGAGTTACCTCGCGCCCCTTGGTATTCTCTACCTCCCTACCTGTGTCGGTTTCGGGTACGGGTTTTGTATGCTCAATGCGGTAATAGCTTTTCTTGGCACTATCGTTCACCTTGCAGAGTCCGTAGACTCCTCCCAATCCATTCAGGGTAAGGCTAGTTTTCATGCGTCCCTCTTACCGCTCCCATACAAAAGTTAGGGATTTTTGACCCTATATCCATCGACTACACCTTTCGGCTTTGCCTTAGGTCCCGACTAACCCCCCGCGGACGAGCCTTCCAGGGGAACCCTTAGGGTTTCGGGGTATGTGATTCTCACACATATTTTCGCTACTCAAGCCGACATTCTCACTTCTATACAGTCCACATCTGCTTGCCGCTAATGCTTCTCACCATATAGAACGCTCCCCTACCACTTACGTAGTAAGTCCACAGCTTCGGTACATTGCTTAGTCCCATTCATTTTCGGCGCAGGAGCGCTTGACCAGTGAGTTATTACACACTCTTTCAAGGATGGCTACTTCTAGGCAAACCTCCTGGTTGTCTGGGCACTCCCACCTCCTTTATCACTTAGCAACGATTTGGGGACCTTAGCTGGTGGTCTGGGCTGTTTCCCTCTTGACGATGAAGCTTATCCCCCACCGTCTTACTGGTTAAGTTTTACACGGGTATTCTGAGTTTGCCTCACTTTGGTACCGCTCTCGCAGCCCGCAGCGAAACAGTGCTTTACCCCCCATGCAATCTCTTAACCGCTGCGCCTAAACACATTTCGGGGAGAACCAGCTAGCTCCGGGTTCGATTGGCATTTCACCCCTAACCACATGTCATCCGCTGACTTTTCAACGTCAGTCGGTTCGGCCCTCCACTTGGTTTTACCCAAGCTTCAGCCTGCACATGGTTAGATCACCCGGGTTCGGGTCTACAAATCCTGACTATCGCCCTTTTCAGACTCGCTTTCGCTTTGGCTTCGACATTTCCGTCTTAACCTGCCAGAACCTGTAAGTCGCCGGCTCATTCTTCAACAGGCACACGGTCAGGCGTTGAATCGCCCTTCCATTGCTTGTAAGCTAACGGTTTCACGTTCTATTTCACTCCCCTCACTGGGGTTCTTTTCACCTTTCCCTCGCGGTACTGTTTCGCTATCGGTCACACAGTAGTATTTAGCCTTACCAGGTGGTCCTGGCTGATTCACACGGGATTTCTCGTGTCCCATGCTACTCGGGATACAGCTAGTGCTGTTTCGATTTTCGATTACAGGACTTTCACCTTCTTTGGTGGAGCTTTCAACTCCTTCGTCTAATCTCTACAGTCACATATTGCTGTCCCACTACCCCACTCGCCGTAACAAGTGGTTTAGGCTGTTCCCGCTTCGCTCGCCGCTACTGGGGGAATCGCTTTTGCTTTCTCTTCCTCTAGCTACTAAGATGTTTCAGTTCGCTAGGTTCGCTCTTTCGTTATTGGGTTGCCCCATTCGGAGATCTCCGGCTCAATGCTTATTTCCAGCTCCCCGGAGTGTTTCGTCGGTAGTCACGTCCTTCTTCGCCTCTGTGTGCCAAGGGATCCGCCGTTAGCTCTTTGTAGCTTGACCTCGGTCTTTCATCATGAATTGACTGACTCTGTGATTCTACATCAACCTAATGATTTCGTATCACGAAGTACAGTTTCTCCACTGCTTTTGACTTTATGACTTTTCTTTATGCAGTTTTCAAGGTTCTTTCACTGAACTTCTCAGCTCAGCATTCACCCACAGCCGAGTGGTGCTGACCTTAAATGTTCTTGCCTTAAATTTAGCTCTTCACTAATGTGGGCCATCCTGGACTCGAACCAGGGACCTCACCCTTATCAGGGGTGCGCTCTAACCACCTGAGCTAATAGCCCTCGGTTAGTCTCCACAATCTCTTGATACCTGCAATAGACCTTTCGGTTTTTGCTTATCTCTTAACAAGATCAATGGATAGTGAACCTAAGATAGTTTGAGAGCTTAAATCGGGCTTTTAACAACCTGCTACGACCTTTAGGTGACTCTACACTAGAGGACTTTCGTTTGGGTTGTCTCTCTAGGTGAGTAGGTCTCCCTTTAAGGAGGTGATCCAGCCACACCTTCCGGTACGGCTACCTTGTTACGACTTCACCCCAGTCACTAGCCCCACCTTCGGCGCCCTCCTCCCTAAGGTTGGAGTAACGACTTCGGATGTTGCCAGCTTCCATGGTGTGACGGGCGGTGTGTACAAGGCCCGGGAACGGATTCACCGCCGTATGCTGACCGGCGATTACTAGCGATTCCTCCTTCATGCAGGCGAGTTGCAGCCTGCAATCTGAACTGTGAACGGGTTTGATGAGATTCGCTTGCCCTCGCGGGTTCGCTGCCCTTTGTCCCGTCCATTGTAGTACGTGTGTAGCCCAAGACGTAAGGGGCATGCTGACTTGACGTCATCCCCACCTTCCTCCGGTTTGTCACCGGCAGTCTCCCTAGAGTGCCCAACTTAATGCTGGCAACTAAGGACGAGGGTTGCGCTCGTTGCGGGACTTAACCCAACATCTCACGACACGAGCTGACGACAGCCATGCACCACCTGTCTCCGCGTTCCCTAAGGCACCAATCTGTTTCCAGAAAGTTCGCGGGATGTCAAGCCTTGGTAAGGTTCTTCGCGTTGCATCGAATTAAACCACATACTCCACCGCTTGTGCGGGCCCCCGTCAATTCCTTTGAGTTTCACACTTGCGTGCGTACTCCCCAGGCGGGGTACTTATCGCGTTTGCTTCGGCACAGCTCGGGTCGATACAAGCTACGCCTAGTACCCATCGTTTACGGCTAGGACTACAGGGGTATCTAATCCCTTTCGCTACCCTAGCTTTCGTCCCTCAGTGTCAGTTATGGCCCAGTAGAGCGCTTTCGCCACCGATGTTCTTCCCAATCTCTACGCATTTCACCGCTACACTGGGAATTCCCTCTACCCCTACCATTCTCTAGTCAACCAGTTTCCACTGCTTTCCAGAAGTTGAGCTTCTGTCTTTAACAGCAGACTTGATTAACCACCTACGGACTCTTTACGCCCAATAATTCCGGATAACGCTTGCCTCCTCCGTATTACCGCGGCTGCTGGCACGGAGTTAGCCGAGGCTTATTCCTTAGGTACCGTCAGAACTTCTTCCCTAAGAAAAGTGGTTTACGACCCAAGGGCCTTCCTCCCACACGCGGTATTGCTCCGTCAGGCTTTCGCCCATTGCGGAAAATTCCCCACTGCTGCCTCCCGTAGGAGTCTGGGCCGTGTCTCAGTCCCAGTGTGGCTGATCTTCCTCTCAGAACAGCTACTGATCGTTGCCTTGGTAGGCTCTTACCCCACCAACTAGCTAATCAGACGCGAGTACATCTCTAGTCGATAAATCTTTTACCCTAAGGCTCATCCGGTATTAGCAGTCGTTTCCAACTGTTGTCCCCGAACTAAAGGTAGTTCCTCACGCGTTACTCACCCGTCCGCCACTCCCCCGAAGGGGCGTTCGACTTGCATGTGTTAAGCATACCGCCAGCGTTCATCCTGAGCCAGGATCAAACTCTCCATTGTTCGCCGATCCTTCGGCTTTTATTGTTTCTTGAATTAACAGGTTTTCGCCTTCTTTTTGGCTCTCAAACTATTCTCTTTTCTAGGTTCTCTCGCGCTCTTCTTTCGAATCGCGCATTTACCAAGGTAAGCGAACTACTAGACCATGTCAACCCCCCTTTCCCGTTTTTTTTTTGAGAGGAGCACAGAGAATCACTGCAACCCTTACGGGAAAAGAATTCGGGGCAATCTGGACTTTGTGAGAAAAANCCGGTGTAAGGCGCGAAACAATAATGGCATCACCATTCAGCAAAAACATCGACTCTAATGGGGTTCCTGTCTGCAAGGGCGTCAGTAAATCAATGGTCTGTTCTACAACAGAACCATCAAGCAGAGTGCGACGGACGAGGATCGAGCGCTGATCGCCAGTGGGGCGGATGCCACCCGCTCGAAAGATAGCATCAAAGGGATCAGACCCTGGCGCCACTTCATAAAAGCCTGGTTCCACCACTTCCCCCGTCACCGTGACGGAGGCGGGTCGGGGATTGAGCAGGGAAACAATGACATCAGGGGGCTCTTGTAAAAAGGTATTACCCAGTTCATAGCTCAACTGCTGTTCCACATCTGCCAAGGTAAAACCCTGAAAATCCCGTGGCCCCAGGATTGGAATGAGGATCTTGCCTTCAAGGTTCATGCTGCCTTGGGTGCTGAATTCGGGAAAGCCCACCACCAGAATGCTAATACCATCACCAATGCTCAATCGATATTGGTTGAATTCATTGGTAGGGCGATCTTGATACGGTTCGACGTGATAGCCAGGGGGTTGGGGCAGGAGGTTGGTAAACGGCTCAGCGGCAGGCTGAACCGGCAGCGCAATGCCCTCTGGAAAAGGATTCGCCTGTGCTTCGATAGGTTGTATGGACTGGGGAGCAACTGGCGAAGGTAATACTGGCTCAAGGGGTGAGGCGCTGGCAGTCGGTTCGTTTGGGAGTGAATCTAAGCTGGCATCCTCTGCCAGTTCCTCAGCTAAGTCTTCGAGTGTCGTGTCAGGTAGGGCGATCGCTTCCACAGAGGAGGGCAGCAGTAACAACTCATCTTCTACAGGCGGTAAAGGGGATGCTGTTTTGGGAGGCTTTGTGAGCTGGTTGGATGAGGTTTGCGACCACACGGGAGGTGCAGAGCAGATAAGCGCGATCGCTGTGCCCATGACTCCGGCATAAACCGTGCCCACCTGTTGAATTGATTGTTGGTGTTGCATAGATTAGCTCGATAGCAAAGTAACACCCTCCCTGCCAGCCATTGTAGAGGTTCCCTTCGCCAATGCAAGCTTCACGGGCATCCTGAATCCATAGCATGATATTGATCACAGGCAAAACGTGACCAATATCATGCTTGAACCCTGGTGATCATCACACCCTTTTATCGATCAAACTCACGCTTGACAGTAGGGAATCATCACCCTCTCTTGAGAAGCAATAAGAGATACTAAATTACGTTGCACTAACACTCTTTATGACTCCCATGCTACCTGCTGTTCGCTTACTGCCAGGTTCAATTCCAGAAATGCTGGCAACAGTAAGTCAAACCAAGGTCATCAAAAAGACTGACCAATACGGTTTGCAGGCGGCTGTGCTTGAAGAGTCCCTTAGTGAAGATGAATTGAGAGCCATCAATCGCATTTTGCGCAGCATCAAACGCGGCAAAATCCAAGTTGTTGATGACCTTTTCTAAATATCTCAGCGTTCGTTTTTCTTTTATGACTTTACGATTAATCCTTCTTCGCTCTGATTCCATCCCATGATTCAATCTGCCTTAACAACACAATTTATTCAGTTCTTGCGAGATGAGTTGGCGATCCCCTCCGATTCCCTCTCGATCGCTCTCCGCCATCAAGGTCAGTCTTCACCCAACGTATTGCCGATGATTCTCTGGCAATATGGTCTTGTGACCCTGGAACAAATGGATGAAATGTTTGACTGGTTTGAGGCGGTTTAAGCAAAGTTGGCCCAGGTCAAAGTTCTTGTATCCCTATCTCGTCAGTCATATATCGTTTGTCAGGGCGTTGCTAGAGCAAAGCGTAGCTCCACACGTCGAAGTTTAGGGTTAAACTGAAAACCCTATACTCGCTCATGGTTAGAGCCGCTAGCAGTTTGTTATTACCATCATGGTTTGGTTTGAGGCTGTGTAAAGTGATAAATCTCTTCAAGCACTTGCACCCAGCCTTGGGCTAAGGAATTGAGTAGGCGATCGCCTTTTTCCTTGGTCGCCACAGTAGCATCCCCAATCACCCCGGTCTGGCTCAATTCATCTGTTGTCCAAGCAAAGGGGAGCTGACCCTCCAGACTTAATAAAGTTTGGGCCTTGGATTGCTGTGCAGGATATTCACATACAGCTTGCGCCATCTTGACCTGCCCTGGCAATAAGGAGAGGAGCAAGCTGGTTTCTGCATCACCGGCATGAATGCCACGCTCCAATTCGTAAGGCGTGAGCAACTCAGCAGCACTATGGGGCACCTTCCACACAAACAACGGAAAAACCAGTAAATCAGGTTGGGCTTGGTGCAAATCGCGGGCTGCAATTTCGAGCACCTGGGGCTGCCCACCGTGGCCATTCAGCAGCACCAGTTTGCGAAACCCCGCTCGATAGAGACTATGGGCAATCTCTTGGATGAGGCTCAATAGCGTGGTGGCTGAAATCGTGACCGTACCTGAAAAATGAATATGCTCATTCGATTTACCGTAATAGAGCGGTGGTAGAGCATAGGCTGGAATGGCAGCATCGAGCTGCTCCAGCGCTTGCCCTAAAACACCTGTTGCGATCGCGCTATCCACAATCAGCGGCAAATGGGGGCCATGCTGCTCCACTGCGCCGATGGGTTGGATGATTACGGTGTTGGCGCGATCGGGCATCTGTTCAATCTCTTGCCAAGTCAGATAGGCAAAAAAACGATTGGGGGGAATAAAGCCATGCATCATGTCAAAACAATTCAGTGAGGATAGTTAAGGAGAAAGTATTAGACGTTGATTGAGACTGCATCAGACTCGAATGATGAGTATAGTGGCATTAGTAATATGCTCACATCCTTACCGCTGTTCGCGTTTTTTTTTGCTAGACTCAAATTCAGCTCTTTTGCTTGCTTGAATTCGCTCTTTTGCCCATTGGACTGAACCATTGACTCAGACCGATTCACGCCCGATTGCTAGAATTTTGGTACTCTCTTGGGAGTTTCCACCCCGCATTGTGGGTGGCATTTCCCGTCATGTCGCAGAACTCTACCCTGAAATCGTCACGCTGGGGTATGAGATTCACCTGATCACAGTTGAGTTTGGTAATGCACCCACCCAAGAGGTGGTCGAAGGGATTCACGTCCATCGGGTTCCGGTTGCCGCAGGTCATGATTTCTTCCATTGGGTGGTCAACATGAATGAGAGCATGGGTGCTTATGGTGGCCAACTTCTCACAGAGGGAGGTTTTCAGCTAATCCATGGCCATGACTGGTTGGTAGGAGATGCTGCGATCGCGCTCAAGCACGCCTTTAAACTGCCCCTTATTGCTACGATTCATGCCACGGAGCATGGTCGTCATAATGGTATTTATACGGATGTTCAGCGCCATATTCACCGCAAAGAATGTAATTTAGCCTTCAATGCCTGGCGAGTCATTGTCTGTAGCCAGTACATGAAACAAGAAATTTGTCGGGCTCTTGGTGCTCCGCTCAATAAAGTGGATGTGGTCTATAACGGAATTCGCTGGCAGAAGAAGCAGATTAATCCCCGCTTTGACTATGGTCAATTTCGGCGTCGGTTTGCGGGTGATGATGAAAAAATTGTGTATTATCTCGGCCGAATGACCCACGAGAAGGGTATTAGTGTTCTTTTGAATGCTGCGCCCAAAGTGCTCTCAGCAATGGGGGATAAAGCCAAGATTGTGATTATTGGTGGGGGGCGAACCGACCACCTCAAAGCCCAAGCTTGGGATTTGGGAATTTGGCATAAGTGCTACTTCACTGGGTTTATGCCAGAACAAGATTTGGATCATTTTCAGGTCATTGCTGATTGTGCAGTGTTTCCTAGCCTATATGAACCGTTCGGGATTGTGGTGCTGGAGAGCTTTGCCGCTCGGGTTCCCACGGTAGTCTCAGATACCTGTGGTTTACCAGAGGTGGTGCACCATACTAAAACTGGCGTGGTTACCCATACCAATGATCCTGATTCTTTAGCCTGGGGCATTTTAGAAGTGCTCAAAAACCCTGGTTACGCCCAATGGCTAATTGATAATGCCTATGAAGACCTCAGCCAGCGGTTTCAATGGTCGCATCTAGCGAAGCAAACCCAACAGGTGTATACACAGGTGATTAGCGAGCGATCGCAAGTGGTGTGGTCATAGTTTTAGCGTCCCAGTTCAGACAAAAGAGCTTATGTCTTTGGTGATTGATGAAAGCTGGTATCAACGCCCAACGAATATCCAGACAAACGAGTCAGCGGGTGGAGTTGTCTTTCGGCGAGCAACGCGTCAAGCTTATATTGCCCTGGTACTCGAAGGCCGTAAACATCGCGCTTACATTTTGCCCAAGGGTCGTTTAGAGCCAGGTGAGACCATTGAAGCTACAGCCCGCCGTGAAATCTCTGAAGAAGCAGGTTTTACAAAACTCAAGCTCTGTTGCAAGTTGGGCGTGCGTGAGCGGCTAAATCTCCATAAAAAAGCCTGGAAAACCATCCATTACTTCCTGTTTGAAACCCCTCAACTCGCAAGTAAACCGACCGATACTCAGCATGATTATCATGTGGATTGGTTTGCTATCAGCGATTTACCCGTGCTTTTTTGGCCGGAACAGCAAGAGATGCTGACCTTAGCTGTGGATTGGCTACAGAACCATGCGGATCTACGGTAATCGCCAAATCCTAACGGTTCCGAGCCAAGCGGTGCGCCCCACACCTGCCCGTGTTCGGGAGGCGGTGTTTAATATTTGGCGTGATCGCCTCCCCGATTGTCGATGGCTCGATCTCTGTGCAGGAAACGGCTCAATGGGCGCAGAAGCTCTGTGTCGAGGTGCGGCGAGCGTAACTGGGGTTGAAAAATGGGGTAAAGCAATTCGGGTGGTGCAACAAAATTGGCAGCAGCTAGCGGCATCCAACCAAAGTGTCACTATCCTGCGGGGTGAGATCTGCAAAACGTTGCCTAAGCTCCAGGGTCAGCAGTTTGACCTCATCTACTTTGATCCTCCCTATGCTTCAGATTTATATGACCCTGTTCTGAAGGCGATCGCCCTCCTTGGTCTACTGCATCCAGATGGAGAACTCGCTGCTGAATACAGTCCCCGCTATTGGACACCGCTTAATCTTGCGACTCTAGAACAATATCGCCAGAAACAATACGGCAACACTGCAATCATGTTCTATCGGCTCACTCTGAAATGACCCTCAACAACAGCAGAGCTGGGCTAGACAGTGGCTAACCCAGCTCTAAAACCAACAACAGCATCTAGCTGATGGCCTGATCGTCGCGCTTGTACTGCATGTAAGCCGCGAAAAATAATCCAGCCAGCGTAATCGGGACTAAACCCATTACGATGCCGATTAAGAGATGTTCAACCATTGCTGTTTACTCCGTTGATCGTAATCATTAATTCACAATTGCCTTAACATCCTATCACTTGAGCGATCGCTGACTGGGTCTGGGTTGCTGCTTGCGTCTTTCTCCTGTTCCCATTCCCCCAACTGATTTATCCGTCTGAAGCATAAGCCGAGAAAAAATAGACCCAGGATTAGTGTTCACCAGAGGTAGCAAGATTCACTATCCCTGTGGAAAACTAGGGGCTGTCGTCAGTTCAGCTCTCAAGCTCCTGCTGTGACTGACTTACAGCCCCTCTTTCTGTTTTTGGGGTCGAGCACTCTATCGCTTGTCCCGTAAGACTTCTAGTGTCCACTGATGACACATCCTAGGCCAATGACTCTGATCACTAAGCCTTGCACTATGGATAATATGCCAGACAAATAGTAGTACAAAAAATCTACTTGCCCTAGATCATCATATGTGATGAGCACGCTGAGAAACTATTCCTGAACCCAGTTCACGGCGTTCTTAACGACCCTGTTTCAGACAACCTTCGCTACAAAGCGTTCGGTTTTGCTTATACTCTATGTAACAGTGTGTGACAAACTTCATAATTAGAAATGCAAGTACCAAACACTCAAACCGAACCTCAGTCTCTCTCTACTCAATCTAGTCATGAGTTGATATCGACTCCAGTCACTCCAACTAAACTCAACTCAAATTTCTACAGTTTAACCATGAAAACATCCTAGTAGAACAAACACTCTGATAATCTGATCGAAAAATCCAATTCTTGCAATTCACAATTGTGGCAAGGTTCACTGTGGCCAACTCATCAATCAAAACTGCTCAATCTGCATTCCCCGTTAAAGTGGTTTTAGGGATGCTGTTAGCAATTAGCTTAACTGTTTTGCTGGGAATAGGTCTGTACTTTAGTCATCATATCGATCCTTATATTAGGGCGGTGATCGCTGCACCAGGAGATCCCAGCCAAGGCCATGAGATTTTTGAAATCAACTGTGCGGGGTGTCATGGCGTTTATGCAACAGGCAATGTAGGTCCAAGTCTGGAGAATATTTCTAATCGGAAGTCAGATGTCATGATTATTCACCAAGTGATCAGTGGAGAAACTCCACCTATGCCCAAGTTCCAGCCAACGGCCCAAGAGATGGCTGATCTATTGAATTACCTCAAGCGTTTGTAAGTTCAGCATACTAAGGCTTGACTTCTACGTGAGTACAGTAAAACGGTATTAGACACACAGCAGTTCAGGGCATACCTATATATCTTCAAATCTCTTAAGGTCATTCTTTCTATATAGTCAATACCCAGAAAGTTCCACAACTTATCATGACGCATCACTATAAAATTCGCTTTCTTATTTATACAGATTTAATTGCACTAATAACAATTTCAGATAGTTTTTGATGCAGATCTTGAATATTTTCTATCCCATTTTTGCTTGGCACAGTGATCATTCTATCAATTTTGGCATTGTCCCTTGGTATTCCCAGCTAAGTTCGTTAGAATCTGGGACAAATTATTTTTATATCAAACTTCCTATCCCAGATTTCTACTATGGATTGTCGTCACATTCAATTTAAGAGCGGCCACAGCATGGTCGATTTCGCTCAAGTGCAAACCTTGCTTCAGAAAACCGCGTTTTGGGCACAAGATCGGAATTTGGCAGACTTAGAAACTGCGATCGCTTACAGCGATCCAGTCATAACCGTATGGAACCACACCCAACTTATTGGTTTTGCCCGAGCCACTTCTGATCGAGTGTATCGCGCCACAATCTGGGATGTACTAATTCATCCGGATTATCAGAAATGCGGACTTGGGCGCAAATTAGTTGAGACTGTTCTTGCTCATCCTCACGTTAACCACGTCGAACGTGTTTATTTAATGACAACTTACAAGCAAGCGTTCTATAAGCGGATTGGCTTTACGGAAAATTCAACTACAACAATGGTTCTACATCAAAATCAACCCTCTCACGAAACACTCATTCAGGATCTAAACCCTGGGGTAGAACAATATGTACTGTTGTAAATGTTGTATCCGGAGCGGTCTCTGAGGTTGGGATTGTGCTTAAGTACAGTTGACCGCCCATGTGTTTCAAGATACCATCAGCCACCATCCAGGTTAAAGCAGGTGAGGTAGCATCGGTATTGGTATCTGGGGACAGGGAATGAGGGGTTAACTCATACTCTTCGGGTGCTGGATGATAGAGTTGTTTAGTGCTAGACCAAATCAGCTCAGAAGACTGGATTTTTAAGGTGAGTGTGACCTTGGATGCTTCTGTATGACAGCTTAGATGCAATGAGCCACTTTTCATACTGTCGATCGCGCTATCCAGCAAGCTAACCAAAATTTGTACAAGGCGCTTTTCATCGCCCTGAATGGTAGCATCTGCATCTGGCACAACAATCTCAAGGGGATAACCTCGATTTTGAGCTTGGAGATGGGTTAATGTTTCAACCTCACTCAACAAGCGCTGAAGGTTGAGGGGCTGGAGATTAAGTTGACTACTACCCTGCTCTAACTTGGAAACATAAACAATTTTGTCGAGCAATGCTAAAAGCCGTTTCGAGGCTTCGTGGGCTTGACGGACAAAATCTCGTTCTTCTTCTTGGCTCTCGCATAAGTCCGATAAAATGAGTTGGTGGAGACCCATCAAGCTACTAAGAGGACCTCTTAGTTCATGGGACGTTCGGGCAAGAAATGTCCCTTTGAAGTGACTGAGCTGTAAGGACTGTTGGTAGGCCAACTGTAGTTGAGCGACCTGTTGTTTAAGCGCAAGAATCTCTTGGTCAGCGTCCATGAGCAATTTAAAACGTTGAAGGAATAGTAACAGAACCAGAGCGCAGGACTTGCCAGCCAGAGGCTTGCCATTCCACTACCGTGGAGGGTTGCCCTGAGCCGACCGCTTGATGGGGGTCAAGATTGGGAGCAGCCAGCACCCAAACAGGAGGAAAAGCAGTGGCGATCGCAGTCATGGTCAAAAGAGGGGGCTCACCAGAGCGGTTAGCGCTGCTGGTAGCCAGGGGACCGGTTTGTTGGAGTAAAGCGAGTGCCAGCGGCTGCTGAGGGACTCGTATACCAATGGTATGGGGGGTTTCAGGGTGCATTGCGAGCGGCACAAGGGCAGAAGCTGGCAGTACTAACGTGAGTGAACCTGGCCAATATTGCGCACTCAGTTGTTGCCAGACGTGAAGTTCCTGCCCATTTCCTTGTACATAGGGCTGAAGCTGTTGCCAGGATGTTCCGAGTAAAATTAGCGGTTTAGTCGTGGCGCGAGATTTTAGCGCAAAGAGTTTGGCGGCTTGCTCTGGCTGTACCGCTAAGGCCGGTACCGTATCGGTCGGAAAGCTAATAACTGCGCCTTGACGAAGGGCAGCAACCAATTGATTCACCGAAGCTTGGGGCATGGTATGGGAGCGCAAGTATCCCTTTATTGTAATCAGGATTGGAAAGGGAAATTTTAATTATTAAACTCTGTCTCTCTAGACCCATCCTCCCTTCGACGCCAAGCCAAAACAAACCGTTCTGTTCCTGACCAATCAAGAATTGCTTCGGGCGCTGCATAGGCAGGATGTTGCGCTAGCCATTGTAATACTTGAGGAGCTTGGCCTTGCATCAGTTCGATCAACCATAACCCTCCGGGTCGTAGATAGTCAGGGGCGCTATGCATCACTTGGTGAATCGCCTGCAAGCCATCTGATCCCCCATCTAAGGCAATCGCAGGTTCATGATCGCGGACTTCGGGTTGCAGGGAATCGATCGCAGCAGTGGGAATATAAGGCGGATTTGCGACCATACCCTGCACTTGTCCCTGGAGATGCGTCAACGGTTGCCACCAGTTGCCAGAGTACAAGGTAATCTGCTGTTCAAAACCAAGCTGGGTGATATTTTTCTGCGCGATCGCCAATGCCGCTTCACTACAATCAACAGCATGAATCGTAGCCTCCGGTAAGAGCTGAGCAAGACCGCACGCTAAGATTCCACTTCCTGTACCCAGGTCTACCCAATGGCCGGTTCGAGGCAATGCACTGTTTTTAAGGGTTGTGGCAACAATATCAACGATCTGTTCTGTTTCTGGCCGCGGAATCAGCACATCTGGACTGACTTGAATAGTCCACTGTCGCCAGGCTGTGTAACCAATTAGGTGTTGGAGGGGTTGACGCTGATCTAAGCGCTGTTGCCAACATTGAGCAAGTTCAGGCAAAGACAGGCTTAAGTTAAGCAATTCATGGGGCAGTTTTTGCACCAAACTTAGGCGTTCAACACCTCCTAATTCACAGAGTAGAACATCCACTTCATAGGGTGGAATTTGATGGGCAACTGCTGAGGCTTGAGCCTGCAATCGCCATTGAAGAATGGCTTGAACAGAATAAGTGGGCATTGCTTGGGGCTGTCGTCAGTTAGATTTCAAACTATTGCTGTGATTGACTTACAGCCCCTTTTTCTGTTTTTGAAGTCGGGCGCTCTATCCCTTGTTCCATGACGCTTCTGGTGTTAACTGACGACAAGCCCTACGAGCCAGACTGGGTCTCGCGGCGAACATAGTCCACCGATTCGGGAGCCGGAACCAGCCAAATCTTCGCCAGTTCCGGATCACTCCGATCCTCCCAATTATTTAACAAGATTTCTAGGGTGTGGACTTCCAAAACAGCCGTTTTATCGGTATTACCTTGTTGAGTTTGAACCGCATCGTACTGACGCGCTAGGGCTTGGGCTTGCTCTCGGGAAAAGAAAAACGGGACAAACTCACCCACCTCAACCTGTTCCCCTTGAGCATTGGTTTGAGTGCGGGGCAACGTGATGTAGGCTAAATTGTTCTCCTCACCTATTGCACTGGCTGATTGCACCTTAACGGCAAACAGGGGCACACCATTGAGGGCAAACTTAGGTTTGCCGTCGGCATCTTTTGGAATCAGGCTTTCGGCCGCGTTGACCTGATTGGATGTGGGTACATAGACAAAGTCAATGGACTCCTCTGCTGCTGTCAGGGATTCCTGTTGGCGATCGAGGGCGTAAATCTCTTCGAGGGACGCTGAAGTCACCTTCACTTGGCCCTCAAAGGCAGGATTATCTCGGATGACGCTATCTCGAAACGCGATCGCATCTTGCGGATAAATGAAAACCCCTGCATAGAGCTGTTCTTCTAGATTGGCTACAATCGGCGAACCATCACTATCCGTCACAGTGAAGACCGGAATCTCTTGCAAACGGAGGTTAATCTCTTCGAGATCGAGGGCGATCGCAGGGAACCAACTCCCCGCAGCCATCGCTAGGCTGCTCATACCAATCGTGGTAAGCCAACGGATAAGTAGTTTCATAAGGAATTAATGTCTGTATTGTCGCTTGATTTAAGTTATTCAACCTCATTACACCAATCCCAAAGCCACTGCTCTTTAGTGAATGTGTAGCTTTCCAGGGTGTCTATAATATTGAAGAATCGGGATGACAGGATTTGAACCTGCGACATCCTGCTCCCAAAGCAGGCGCGCTACCAAGCTGCGCTACATCCCGTTGAGCTTCTAGTATAGCGAAAATCTCTTCCCCACTGAATTAATCTGGATACCAGAACATGCCTTTAATCCCTTCTGGGTCAAGCATAAAGCCTAAACGTTGATAAAAATCCACCACATGGGGGTCAGCAAAGAGGGTGATATTGCTGATATCAGCACTGCGAAGTTGTTTAATCGTGTATTTCATCAGCGCTTTGCCTAAGCCNCAATTAGCCTCCAATGCCCAGCAGATATTACGCGAATTCTGCTGTTGGGGGACTCGGTTGCCAATGGGAACTGGTGGACGGATCAAGCCCAAATTCTCTCAGCTCTGCTGGAAAATCAATTGAATGGCAGAAGTCCCCACCCCACAGCCGTGCTGAATGCCTCAGCTAACTCTTGGGGACCCCGCAATGAATTGGCTTATGTGCAACGGTTTGGCACATTTGAGTCTCGCTGGGTAATTCTGTTACTCAATACCGATGATCTGTTTGCGACGGTTCCCACCTCGCTGCAAGTCGGCCGCGATCGCAACTACCCTGATCGCTACCCACCATTAGCATTACTCGAACTCTACCAATACTATCTGCACAAACCGCAACCCATTCCGGGTTTAAAAGCCGTGCAAAACGAAGGGGGCGATCGCGTCGGTCGAAACTTAGAGGCGATCGCTTCCCTCCATCAACTGTGTCAACAACAGCACAGCCAATTGATTATTGCTCTTAGTCCTCTCCGGCGTGAGGTGAGACCGGGCCAACCGAGAGACTATGAAGGGGTTGCTCGACAACGACTGCAAGATCTTGCTGGGGAATTGGCTGTTCCCTACCTGGATCTGTTGCCCCAATTCAATCAAGTGGGTGCATCCTTGTACCGCGATCATATCCACCTGAGTCCCCAGGGAAATCGGATGGTGGCAGAGGTATTAGGGATATGGGTACAAAAACAGGATGACAGTACATAACAACAGCCTTCAACCAGATGGGAATTTTAGAATTTTACTGGGTAAGTACTGCCCGCCTGGGCATGAGTTCAGCGATCGCTCAACCAACTTGTTTCACAGCGTTCAAGAGATCCTGATGTACCCCTTCAGAAGTCGCCACTAACAAGCTGGGTAATTCGTAGTTTTGGTGAGTATGGGCTGGGGGCACAGACTCACCATCAAACGTCGTTACGATCGCGCCTGCCTCCTGAGCTAAGAAAGCCAGCGGCCAAGTATCCAGGAAACGACCAGCTCGTAACACCCCACCACAAAGCTGGCCCTGCAAAATCGTGCTAAACACATTCATCCCCTGCTCGGCGGAATAGGATTCTGCCAACGACGCTACAGCATAGCGATCGCGCAATGGTTCAGCAAAACGTTCCATACTCCAACTGAAATAGATTTCCAGAGGAGATTGGCCCAATTGTATGGGTTGGCAAGCATCGAGATCGTCCGCGATCGCGCCTCGCTTTGTGCCCTTGCCCCGCAATGCCCAGAAATATTCATCGGTGGCAGGATGGATTGAAACAGCCGCTTCATGGCCCTGTTTGCTCAGAATGCCCAGAATGATCTGATAGGTTTTATGCCCATCCATATAACAGCGAGTACCATCGATCGGGTCAAGGGTCAGTAAGTACTCTTCTCCTTCACCAAAGTCAATGCCCCGGAGGTATTTTGTGTTGTAAGTTTTCTCGTACTCTTCGCCATAGAAGCGCAGGAGAGGAAAGGAGCCCAGGAGCAAGACTTCAAAAAAAGTTTGGATCGATAAGTCAGCATCCGTCAGAGCGGTGGAAAAAAAATTGTGCCCAGCCGACTTTTCTGGTTGAGCACAGATGCGCTGTTGAATTTCGTTGGCGTAATGGGCAGCCACTCGCAGGTGGGGTAGCAAAGTAGCAAGAATGTTGTGGGGGGTTGGAAAGGTCACTAGGGCTATCGGAGGCGATCGACAGGCTTCATTATCTAGCAAAGGTGACCGTTGGTTAACCGGGATCCCATTACAGGACAACAGTTTTGAATTGTAGGGTGTAGGTAGGTTGGGTTGATGCCGGAATACTGTCGGCGGAATACAGGAACTTTACTGACAACATGCCCTAGATATGAAGCCATTGATTGTTTCACCTTAGACAATTCCCTCACTTGGCAAACTTAAATCCTGAACTGGCTATGTTAAGGAATGTATATTTCGCCGACAACGTCAACCTTAGCGAAATCTAACCTAAAACTTTTGTCTGGTACTGAGGGTTTCGTTATAATTTGGGCAGAAAATCACCAGTTTGCCACTCAAAATCAACCATTGCTCATCAGAAGCGATTCTCAAATTGGGTAGCAACCTGAATTGCTAGGGATATCATCGGTTCATTGTAGAAACCTTAAGAGACAACCAGCCCCCCCAACCCCACACAACTAGCGAGGGGCTGTAAATCAGGAATAGCAATGGGAATCTAACTGATGATAGCCCCAAGTCGCTGCTAATCATAATTAATTGCTAACAAGAGCAAGCAGTAGACTAGAGAATAGTGGTGTAGACGTAGAGTGGTAATGCCTGTCGCATCAAGATTTGATCAATGCTTGAATTCTCACAACTTAAGATGATATCCAATTGACGACTGACCATATGCTGTCAAAAACTATAGAAACTGGATTAGAGGGGAAACATCAATGTGGGTTTGGGTGGCTGCGATCGGTTTACTATTACTGGGGGCACAACTTTACGATTGGTGGATACAAACCACGCTACCATTTTGGTTTTCCGGGTTGGCTGGCTTGGGTCTGGCGATCGTCTCAAATCACCAGTTTACAAAATCCGTAACCCCCTCCCCACTCTCAGCCCCCCCTCCTGAAAACAGCTCAGATCCAGACGCTTTGACAAAGCCATCCCCAATCTCCTTCAAAATCAACCCACCCACATCTCAATGATCTTTCATTGCTCCAGGTCACGCTTGAGATTTTGGAGATCTTGCGCAATTTCCCATTCCCGAAATTGCGCTTCAACAGGATCAAGGGGATCAGAATTCGTGTAGCTAGCGGGGTTCTCCCAGCCCGATGCTGGTGTGTGAGCGGAACGTGGCATCTGGGCAATTTTCCGTTGGATTTCTTGGTGCTTATGTTGCGTTTGTTGATAGAGCTGTTGAGCTTGAGTGAGATGTTGTTTAACACTGGCAAGCTGACCCCACATTTGATTCCCCTGACGCAGCAGTGCCGCTTCCCGCTCCCGTGCTGGTTTAACCAGATCAAAGCGCCCTGCCCGTTCCGCTTTGGCAATCCGCTCGTGCCAGCGTTTGATCTCCGCTGCAATCAACAACACGGAGTTCTGAAGTTGTTGCTCCTTGGCTTGCAGCGATTGTATGAGCTGCTGGGTTTTTACTGCCTGCTCACGGAGTTGCTCTTCGAGAGCCTGGAGTTCTAGGTAGGGATGACGTTTGAGAAAGTCATCCAAACGCTGCTCCAGAAATTGGCTCATGTCATCAAAAAGCCCCATGATGTCTCCGCCCTAGAAGCTTTGGCCATTGGTAATGGAACGGACATCTCCATTGCGGCGGATCGTTGCGATTTGGCTGCTAGCATCAGCCGAAACGAGCATCCAACCACTATTACCGACTTCTTCACCAGGCTCAACCCGATGATGGATGCTTTCTCCCTCTTTCACTAACACAGTCGTGCGATCGCCAGCTTGGATAATTCCAACCACTTTATAGTCTCCCGTAGGCAAAGGCTTTTCAAGGGGGGGCTCGTTAACGGGGTCAGTCTCAAAAGTGGGAACGGTCGTCTCTGAGCGACGGGTGAGCTGATCCGGCGTCGGGACTTGGGGTAGACGCGACGGCGATGCAGCATTTTCTGACGGTGTGGTCAAATCTTGAGACGATGACTGCGTCACGGGGGCTCGACTGGGTGGATACACCGGAATGTAGATCCGTTCGATCACCTGCGGGCTGACAGCAATATCAGTCTGAGCACCGCCTGGAGTTGCTGTGGCTTGAGACGGTCTCTGAGGGGTTTGCAGCGGCTGTCGTTCGATGACCCGAAGCGAACGCAACATATATTGGGCAAATTGCGCATCCTCAGGCGACAGCGCCACTACCTCTGCCTCCGATATAGCAGAATCTGAAGCTGCTGTTGTAGTCCGGTCAGATGGACGGTTCTGGTGGACATACCAAACAATTGCACTCCCTAAAGATAAACAAGCCACTCCAAAACAAACTTTATCAAAGTGCCCCCAAAGTCTAGTGCGCCAAGCACGGAATTGAGTTTGCCAGGTTAGGCTAGACTGACGTGAAGTCGCTTGAGATTTTGAGGGCTGGGTGCGCGTTCGAATAGTTCGACGAGGCTTAACGGTTACAGGGGATGTTGTAGTTACGTTAGTCGCCTTGACTGGAACTGTGGGGAGTTTTTCGGTCTGCTGATGGGCAAGCTGGTTGGGCAGATGTGAGCCACTTCCTTCGAGCAGCACATCCACATTAGCAAAGAGATCATTCATCAAATGCTCTGCATCTTGTTCCATTGACCACGATTCAACAGAGTGGGGAAGGGGGGAGATGTTGTGATCAGTTTGAACCGGGTCGGTCATTGCGAAACCTGCCTGCACTGCCTAAACAGTAATGTGAAGATGAAACAGACATTAAGTGTAGTTCATTCCTCAATGGCACGTATACGTTTGGCAGTGAAATCATTGGCCCGAGTGCACAGAATAGGCTCTAAAATATCGGGACAGGATAGTTGATGCTGATCGCACTGGGTCAGAAGATTTTGAGTATGGGTAGCACCTTTGGACACCTCTTTCGTATTACCACCTTTGGTGAATCTCATGGTGGGGGTGTTGGTGTAGTCATTGATGGCTGTCCTCCACGCCTCACCTTGAGCCCTGAAGACATTCAGTTTGAGCTCGATCGCCGTCGACCAGGACAGAGTAAAATTACAACCCCTCGCCAAGAAGCCGATCGCTGCGAAATTTTATCCGGCGTGTTTGAGGGACAAACCCTCGGTACGCCAATCAGTATATTAGTACGAAACAAGGATCCCCGACCCCAAGACTATGCAGAAATGAAGCATAAGTATCGCCCTTCCCATGCGGATGCCACCTATGATGCCAAATACGGTATCCGAAATTGGCAGGGTGGGGGACGGTCTTCGGCACGGGAAACGATTGGTCGAGTAGCAGCCGGGGCGATCGCCAAAAAGCTTCTGGCCCAGATCGCTGAGGTTGAAATCGTTGCCTATGTCAAACGCATTCAAACCCTCGAAGCGACTATTGACCCCGAAACGGTGACCTTGGAAGCAGTTGAGCAAAATATTGTTCGTTGTCCGGATGCGCCTTGTGCTGAGCGAATGATTAAATTAATCGACCAAGCTCGCCGTGAGCAAAACTCTCTCGGTGGGGTCGTCGAATGTGTCGCGCGATCAGTACCCAAAGGACTCGGAGACCCAGTGTTTGACAAGCTTGAAGCGGATTTGGCTAAAGGCATTATGTCTTTGCCCGCCACCAAAGGGTTTGAAATCGGCTCTGGGTTTGCGGGAACAGAACTCACTGGCCAAGCGCATAATGATGAATTTATTGTTGACTCAACCGGACAGATGCGGACTGCCACGAATCGCTCGGGTGGTGTGCAAGGCGGTATCAGCAATGGTGAGTCGATCATCTTGCGGGCTGCATTTAAGCCTACAGCGACGATTGGGCAAGCACAAAAAACCGTCACCCGGACTGGGGAGGCAACTGTGCTTGCCGCAAAAGGTCGCCACGACCCTTGCGTTTTACCAAGGGCTGTGCCTATGGTAGAAGCAATGGTCGCACTGGTGTTGTGTGATCATTTGCTTCGGCATCAGGGTCAATGTTGTGTTCTCAAGCCTTGAATGTGCTTCATGGAAACCCAATCTTCAACTGAATTTCTCATCCAATTTTGGGGTGTACGCGGCAGTATTCCCTCGCCTGGAGCGCATACAGTCCGCTATGGTGGCAATACCTCCTGTGTGGATATGCGCATTGCTGGCAAGCATTTAATCTTTGACGGCGGTACAGGGTTACGCATTTTGGGTAAAGCCTTGCTCCAAAATTCCCCTGTCGAAGCCGACGTTTTCTTTACCCATTACCATTGGGATCATATCCAGGGGATTCCCTTTTTCTTCCCTGCTTTTAGTGAAGCGGACTGCTTCCATATTCATGGTCAAGTGCCACCTGAAGATGGTTTATCCATGAATATGTCTGAGCATTTTCGGGAGCGGGTATTGCATATCAATTCCCCTGTTCCTGTGGCAGATATTGCCACCCAACTCAAGTTTCACGATCTGGTTTGTGGTGAAGTCTTTGAGCTTGGAGATATTCATATTGAAACCATGCCCTTAAATCACCCGAATGGGGCGATGGGATATCGAGTTACTTGGGGTGGGTTCACGGCAGTTTATTGTACTGATACTGAGCATTTCCCTGATCGTTTGGATGAGAACGTCTTGCACCTGGCTCGTAATGCGGACATTCTGATTTACGATGCTATGTATACCGACGAGGAATATCACAATCCCAAGTCCCCCAAAGTCGGCTGGGGCCATTCAACTTGGCAAGAGGGTGTTAAAGTTTCTCAAGCTGCAGGAGTTAAGCAGTTCGTGGTTTTTCACCATGAGCCCAATCATAGCGATGAATTTCTCGATCAAGTCTATCAAGAAGTTAAATCAGTGATGCCTAATGCTGTACTCGCCAAGGAGCGGATGGTGTTGGATGTTACTAAGGCAGCTCAAGGCAATAATTATTGGCCAGAGTAGCGTTTTGTGCATTAACTCAACCTACGAAAAAACCACAAATTTCAACTTGGATGAGAGGTGGACGAATATTTTACGCGGGGTTTGTGCCAAGCAGCGGGCAAGATTCCTGCGTTACGGATGAATGAGGCGCAAAACAATAGCGCAGACGTCTCGTCTGCCCGACAAAAATCAACAGATTATGGCGGCCCGCACTTTTTTTCGTCCACCCCTTGGATGAGGTTTGGTTCAGAAAGCGAGGGTTTTCATGATACCATTGTAAGCCGTGAGTTTTTTGCAAAAAGTAATGAATGCAGAGGCGATTATCCGCTCAATTGAAGCGGAACATTTAAAAGATTCGCTCCCAACCATCCATGTGGGCGATCGCGTTCGAGTGGGTATAAAAATCCAAGAAGGCGGCAAAGAACGAGTTCAGCCCTATGAGGGCACAGTGATTGCCATGCGTCATGGTGGGATTAATCAGACCATCACTGTCCGTCGAATTTTCCAAGGCGTTGGTGTCGAGCGGGTCTTCCTTCTCCATTCACCACTGGTTGCCAACATCAAGGTACTGCGTCGGGGTAAAGTCCGGCGAGCCAAGCTCTATTACCTACGCGATCGAGTTGGTAAAGCCACCCGTATCAAGCAGCGATTCGATCGCAGCTTAGATTAGAAGTGCAAGTATGTTAAGTATGGACAATATCACAGATACTTCATTTGTGAGACGATGCACACAGCAAACCATTTTGCGCTGGACTGAATTTGCGCTAGACTGGATACCTAGGTCATGGGTCTTGCTTTTAATGGTTGCCCAGGCGCTCTTAGTTCAGTTGGTAGAACGCAGGTCTCCAAAACCTGATGTCGGGGGTTCAAGTCCTCCAGGGCGCGTTAATCAATGCTCCGCTTTGCCGCTTAATGCTGTGCACGACTTCTAGAGTACAAATAAGTAGGGTCAGCTTCTTACAGTCTTAAGAAATGTGCAAATTTTACTCTATCAGTTGGGTTCAAAATGTTCCGAGTTGAAGACTCGGTGAGTTGAGGAGCATTCAAACCAGTAATCGAGTTTTTGAAAATTGAACTTTAACGATGGCAAAAAAGAAGAAAAAATCCACCACTGATAACAGTGGGAATGGTTCCAGCAAAGCGGCTCGTCAAAAATCCACTCCCGCGACCAGCGATGTTACAGCCACACCCACTTCCGAACCAGAGAGCAAAGGCGGTTTTGATGTGTTTGGCTTTCTCAAAGAATCTCGGGAAGAACTCGCTAAAGTGGTCTGGCCATCACGGCAGCAACTCATTGGTGAATCTGTTACTGTGATCCTGATGGTCACGCTGGTGGCGACCACAATTTATTTAGTAGATAACTTGTTTAGTTGGTTGAGCGACACTGTATTCTTATGAATGTCACCACAGAATCTTCAGACTGGGATAATTCTCAAGCAGAACAACCTGAACAGTCTAAAGCCAAAACCCACTGGTATGCGGTGCAAGTTGCCTCAGGCTGCGAGAAACGTGTCAAGGCCAACCTGGAACAACGGGTGCATACGCTTGATGTTGCTGATCGCATCTTGCAAGTGCAAATCCCGAGTGTTTCAACCATGAAGGTTCGGAAAGATGGAACCCGAACTCATGTGGAAGAAAAGGTCTTTCCTGGCTATGTATTAGTTAACGTCGTTTGCGTTTGGGATGCCAACAACAATAAATGGGAGGTGGATGATGAAGCCTGGCAGGCCATCAAGAGTACGCCCCATGTCATTAACTTTGTGGGAGCAGAGCAAAAACGTGCCACTGGGCGTGGGCGTGGTCATGTCAAACCCTTACCTCTCAGTGCAGCTGAAGTGGAACGTATCTTCAAGCGAGCTGAAGAGCAGGAACCTGTAGTCAAGATTGACATGGCGATCGGGGATAAAGTACTGGTTTTATCTGGCCCCTTTAAAGATTTTGAAGGTGAGGTCATTGAAGTCAGTCCAGAACGGAGCAAGCTTAAAGCCCTGCTCTCCATTTTTGGGCGGGATACCCCCGTGGAACTGGAATTTACTCAAGTGGAAAAACAAGGTTAAAGATGGCGAAAAAAGTTGTTGGTCTCGTGAAATTGGCCCTGCCTGCTGGCAAAGCAGCGGCAACTCCCCCTGTCGGCCCTGCTTTGGGTCAGCATGGGGTGAATATCATGGCCTTCTGCAAGGAATATAATGCCAAAACTGCGGATAAAGCGGGTTTGATTATTCCGGTCGAAATTTCGATTTATGAGGATCGGAGTTTTACATTTATCCTCAAAACCCCACCCGCCTCTGTTCTACTCAAAAAGGAAGCCGGAATTGAAAAAGGTTCTGGCCAACCCAACAAGGACATTGTGGGCAGCATCACGCAGGATCAATTGCGCAAGATCGCGGAGATGAAACTCCCAGATCTCAATGCCAATGATGTGGATGCGGCGATGCGGATTGTCGCTGGAACTGCCAAGAATATGGGGATTACGATCAGCGATTGAGGTAGAAGCTGGCATTGAATAGCAACCTAACTGTGCGTGTGCTACGCGTTTTTAGCACTGCCTAAGTAAATCGCCACTCGCAGTCCCTAAAGCCCTGACTTGGTGGGAAATAAATACCCACCCTGCAATATGGGATACGTTTCTTATGGTCGGAGATAAATCAGATCATCGCTCATAACTTATTCACCTTATTCGGGGAGAGGCGTGTGACGCTTCGCTTGTACCCAGCTTGAATCATGACTAAGAAATTTTCTCGCCGTTTTCGGGAAGCCCTCGCCAAAGTTGAGGAGCGTCCTTACGAACCACTAGACGCACTGAAGCTGCTCAAGGAAACAGCAACAGCTAAGTTTGATGAAACGGCTGAAGTCCACATCCGTCTTGGCATTGACCCCAAGTATACTGATCAACAATTGCGTACGACCGTGGCGTTTCCAAAGGGAACCGGTCAAACCGTCCGAGTTGCGGTGTTAGCGCGGGGTGAAAAGGTCAAAGAAGCTGAGGAAGCAGGAGCCGATATTTTTGGTTCTGAGGAGCTAATTGACGAAATCCAGAAGGGTATGATGGACTTCGATCGCCTTATAGCGACCCCAGATATGATGCCCAAAGTCGCCAAATTGGGTCGAGTTTTGGGACCCCGTGGCTTAATGCCGTCCCCTAAAGCCGGTACAGTGACCCCAGACTTGGCTAACGCGATCGCAGAGGTCAAAGCGGGGAAACTGGAGTTCCGGGCTGACCGCACCGGCATTGTCCACGTAATGTTTGGCAAAGCCTCCTTCAGTGCAGAAGATTTATTAGAAAATCTCAAAGCTCTGCAAGAAACGGTTGACCGTAACCGTCCCTCTGGCGCAAAAGGTCGGTATTGGCGTACAATATATGTCTCTGCATCAATGGGGCCGTCCATTGAAGTAGATGTGAGTGCCCTAAGAGATTTAAAACTGGACGCAGCCTAACCCAACAAACTCCCCCCTCAACTGAATCCTTCATCGTTGTCAACTCCAGACAGCAGGTGCTGAATTTCAGCTTAATAACCTGCCGAGGTTGTGTTAGCGAGACCCTAAGAGCTTGGCTATAGATACCAACCTTCTCTATGTCTCCCTTTATTCGCTTCACCCCGGCAGTTTTACCGGGGTTTTGTTATGCAGAAGCTGCGCCACAAACCACAGGAGGTAAAACCCAATCATGGGCAGAACCCGTGAAAACAAAGCAACCGTGATCGCTGACCTCAAAGAAAGCTTGAGTGAGGCGCAACTGGCGGTGGTCTTTGACTACCAAGGGCTATCCGTGGCTGAAATTACTGAGCTACGCAATCGTCTCCGTCCCACGGGCAGCGTTTGTAAGGTGACCAAAAACACCCTTATGCGCATTGCTGTGGAGGAAGATGAGAATTGGCAGCCGATGACAGAATTTCTGTCTGGCACCAATGCCTTCATGCTGGTCAAAGACGATATTGGGGGCGCGATCCGTGCCTTTCAAAGCTTCAAAAAAGACACCAAGAAAACTGAATTTCGTGGTGGTGTGATGCAGGGCAAAGCCCTCACGGAGGAGCAGGTTAAGGCGATCGCCGACTTGCCTTCCAAAGAGGAGCTTATCGCTCAAATTGCGGGCGCGATCAATTCCATCGCCACCAAGCTGGCTGTTGGTATCAACGAAGTCCCCAGTTCCATCGCCCGTGGTATCAACGAAGTCCCCGGTTCTCTGGGTCGGGCGGTTCACGCCGTTTCCCAGCAAGAAGAGTAATCCGGCGGATATTCCCGCGGTTATTCCTCTCCCCTCAGTGAGCCCGTGGTGGGCAATGCCCACCCTACCACTACTTTTTCGTCCATTTATTTACAATCAGGAGAAATCCTATGTCCGCTGCAACTGAAGAAATTCTCGAAAAGCTAAAATCCCTAACCCTGCTCGAAGCCTCTGAATTGGTCACCGCGATCGAAGAAACCTTTGGCGTGAGTGCGGCTGCTCCTGCTGGTGGTGGTGTGATCATGGCTCCCGGCCCTGGCCCATCTGCACCTACCGAAGAAGCTGAAGAGAAAACTGAATTCGACGTGATTCTCGAAGAAGTACCCAAAGACAAGAAGATCGCCATCCTCAAAGTTGTGCGTTCGATCACAGGTCTGGGTCTTAAGGAAGCCAAGGAAGTCGTCGAAAGCGCTCCCAAGCCCCTCAAGGAAGGTGTAGCTAAGGACGAGGCCGAGGCTGTGCAGAAGCAGCTTGAAGAAGCAGGTGCTAAGGCCAGCGTGAAGTAAGGGCTAGTGACTTGTTAGATTCCTAGAATCTTTTTTTGGGAGAGGGTTCAAAACCCTCTCCCATTCTTCGTTTTGGGATTCCCCCATCACATAAACTGACCTGCCATCTTCATCATGTCCGCAATATCCACATCGCCATCCCCATCTTTGTCTAGAAACGCATTCAACAGTTCATTATTCCCCCCATCCAAACTCGCGCCACTCTGCAAGAACTGTAATACTAGCGGAATTAACGATGGCAACAGTGCCTGAATTGTCCCCGCTGGCAAACCTGTTTTTTCAGAAACCTCATTGATCAAGTTCTGAGCCTGCGCACTGCCGAGTAGCGCTGTGACGACTGCGGCATTAGGCTGTGTCCCGCTGTATTGATTTACCAACGACTGCGCTGCCGCCGCCCCGTCATGCTCCCGCTTGTCTTTCAGGCTCGACTGGACATATTTACCTACAATGCCCATGGCCGCCTGCATCGCGTCGGGACTCGCGGAATTGGCTTGGCTTAATTGGCTGACGGTGTTGAGGATGCCGCCGAGCTGGCTCCCGCTGGCTTGCTGGTTGGGGTTGTCGATCGCGCCGAGAAGTGCATTGACTAAACTCATAATGATAAATGCCGATTAGGTTTGATAGGTGAAGAACACCGCCATTAAACCCTGACCCTCTCAACACAGCCAGGGTTCACCGCAAAAATTTAGGATTTGTTCATCCATTCTGGTCGCCTCTAGCACAAGTGAAGTGAAGACTCAAGATACAATAGACAAACGACTTAACATTTGTTCAGATAACAGCGCATGGGAAGAGTAGTCGGAATTGATTTGGGAACCACCAACTCCGTGGTTGCAGTGATGGAGGGCAGTAAGCCTGTCGTCATTGCGAATGCCGAAGGTATGCGCACCACCCCTTCTGTTGTGGGCTTCAACAAAGATGGGGAACTGCTTGTGGGCCAATTAGCCCGACGCCAGGCTGTGATGAACCCCCAAAACACGTTTTATGCGCTCAAACGCTTTATTGGTCGCCGCTATGAAGAACTTTCTACTGAATCCAAGCGGGTTGCCTACACGGTGCAGCGCAACGAAAGTGGCCAAATCAAAATTCCCTGCCCTCGTTTAGATAAAGACTTTTCCCCTGAGGAACTCTCCTCAAAAATTCTGCGTAAACTCATCGAAGATGCTGAACGCTATTTAGGTGAAGCGATCACGGGCGCAGTGATTACAGTTCCCGCCTATTTCAACGATTCCCAACGCCAAGCGACCCGAGATGCCGGTAAGATCGCGGGCATTGAAGTTTTGCGGATTGTCAACGAACCCACTGCCGCCTCTTTGGCTTACGGTCTCGATCGCAAAGAAAATCAAACGATCATGGTTTTTGACCTGGGGGGCGGTACTTTTGATGTGTCAATCCTCGAAGTCGGCGACGGCGTTTTTAAGGTCAAGGCGACTAGTGGCGATACCCAACTGGGGGGTAATGATTTTGATAAATGCATTGTGGATTGGTTGGCGGATCAGTTCCTCGAAGCTGAAGGGATTGACCTCAGAACCAGCGATCGCCAAGCCTTCCAACGATTAACCGAAGCTGCGGAAAAAGCCAAGATTGAACTTTCAGGTGTAGGTGCAACTGAAGTTAACCTCCCCTTTATCACTGCCACCGAAGACGGGCCAAAGCATATTGAAACCCGTCTGACTCGTGCTGACTTTGAGGAGCTGTGTGCAGAGCTACTAGCGCGAGTGCGTCGCCCCATGAAGCGAGCAATTCAAGATGCCAAACTCACGCCCCGCCAGATCGATGAAGTGGTGCTTGTGGGCGGATCAACCCGGATGCCGATGGTCATGGACATGGTCAAACGGTTGATTGCCGCAGAACCCAACCAGAATGTAAATCCGGATGAAGTGGTGGCAGTGGGGGCAGCTATTCAAGCCGGAATTCTTACCGGAGCAGTTAAAGATGTCTTGCTGTTGGATGTGACGCCCCTGTCACTGGGGATCGCCAACGTTAGTGGGGCGATGAAAAAGCTCATTCAACGGAACACCATGATTCCGGTGCGGCGCTCGGATATCTTCTCGACGGGCGAAAATAATCAAACGGTTGTAGAAATCCATATTCTCCAGGGCGAGCGGGAGATGGCCACAGATAATAAATCCCTCGGGCGCTTTAAGCTCACAGGCATTCCCCCCGCGCCTCGGGGTGTGCCCCAGATCCAAGTGGCGTTTGATATTGACGCCAATGGGATCTTGCAGGTGACCGCGATTGATAAGACCACCGGCCGGGAACAAAGCATTGTGGTGCAAGAGGCCTCCACCCTAAGCCAGTCAGAAGTGGATACGATGCTCCAGGAAGCCGAACAGTTTGCTCAGCAAGACCGAGAGCGCCGAGAGCGGGTAGAAAAGCGCAATCGTGCTAAATCCATGGTAGATAAGTCCCAACGTCGGTTGCGGGAGGTCGCCCTAGACTTTGGCACGCAATTTGCCAGCTACTACCGCCGCCAAATTGATGATTTGATTCGACGCTTAGAAGCGGCACTCGAAAAGGATGATGAACGGGCGATCGATCGCACCTATGCTGACCTGGAAGATGCGCTGTATGAACTAAATCGCGAAGTGCGGCTGCAATACGAAGATGACGACGATGATAACTTCTTCGGCTCCATCAAGCGGACATTTTCAGGCGATCGCAAGCGTGATCCCTACGATTACGATCCCTACGACTATGGCGGCGGTGGCTACAGTAGTCCACCCTATACCCCCCCGAATCGTAATCCTGCCCCGCGCTATGATAGCGACCCTTACAGCTCACCCCCGCGTTATGGTGAAGCCAATAATGCCTATGGGAATGACCGCTATAACAACGGTGGTTATGGGCGCGACAATTATGGTGGAAGCAATTATGGTAATAGTCCTTACCCCAATAACTCACCTCAATATGATTCCCGCAGCCGAGGGAATAATGGGCGTCGCGGCCCTGAGCAGAACGACAGCCGTGATGATCGGCGAGGCTATCGGCCACAAGATGATCCCCGCGACACTGTCTGGGATAGCGACGGCTGGGATAATAGTAACTTGGGCCCAGACGTTTGGGGCAATCAACCCCAGCGCTTCCGGGAAGAGCGTCGCCCAGATGCACCTCGCTCAGAGGTAGAACGTCGTCCCCCCCGTCGGGAACCCCCACCACCCTCCCGTGATCGCCGTCCCCCTAGCCGTAATGGTTGGGATGATGACGATGATGATTGGTTCTAAACAAAATTCTTCCCTCTTACTCAGGGGGGTAGGGGGATAGGCTAACCTTTTTTCTGAAAATGCAGAGTGGGCATTCCCAACCCAAGATTCACGGAATTAGCTAAGAACAGGTTGCATAATTCAGACTGTGCGGAATAAGAAATGAAAACGATGGTTGCAGGACGGCAAAACTTTCGAGACTATTACCAAATTCTGGAGATCTCTGACCAGGCTGCGCCAGAGGAAATTAAGCGATCGTTTCGGCGTTTGGCCCGGCGCTATCATCCCGACATGAATCCAGGCGATAAAGTCGCCGAAGATAAGTTTAAAGATATTAACGAAGCCTACGAGATTCTCTCGGATGAAGGGCGGCGATCCCAGTACGATCGCTTCAAGGATGCTTTTAACACCATGAATCGGCGTAAGCCCAAACGCAATGGGAACCGCGCCGCTGATCGAGACTTTCAGGATTTCGATCGCTTTGTCGAAGATCTGCTGAATCGGGAACCCGAACGGGGCGATCGTATTGATCCCAAGTCGCCCCATGCCTATGACGGCCCTCGCACCATAAAAACTGAACGTCCCCCGCGATCCAAAGCATCATCTCCTAAAAGCAAAAAGTCGGCTACTGCGACTAAGGCTGAACCGCGATCGTCCTATCGTTTAGAGCGGAAGCGGGATGTGGAGGCACGCCTGTCGCTACCCTTAGAAAAAGCCTTTAACGGGGGTCGGGAGCGAATTCGCTTAGAGGATGGGCGATCGCTAGAGGTGGATATGCCGCCCGGAATGCGTGATGGTCAGAAGATTCGACTACGCAACCAAGGTATTAATAGCGGCGATCTCTATCTTAAGATCAGTGTGGAACCCCATGCCCGATTTGAAGTACGGGGAAATGATGTGTTTTGCCAAGTGCCGATTACACCCACCGAGGCGGTGTTGGGTGGGCCAGTAGAAGTGCCCACGCTCAACGGGCTAGTGAAGATGAATGTACCCCCTGGTATAAAAATGGGCCAACGCCTACGTTTGGCGAATAAGGGTTTCCCCAGCGAAGATGAGCAGCGTGGTGATCAGTTAGTGGAATTACAAATCACGATTCCCACAACGTTAACCCCCGAAGAAAAAGAGTTGTATCAAAAGTTGCGGGCGATCGAGTCCTTTACTCCCAGAAAAGATTTACTCAGCTAGGGGATGTTATTGATTTGCTCTCAATCCTTGCTACGACTAGCGTACCCCCCTCTACAGTTTTCTGGGTCGGCGCTCTATCTTGCATTATTCATGACGCTCATCCAAAATCGCTAGGAACTCGGCTTAATCAAATGGCGGGCAAGATGCCGATGCCCGCGCTACGGCTTGTAGAACGAGAACACCGTAGTGCAGTCATATGAATAATTCAGGCTATGGTGTGTCTTGTAAGACTTCTAGTGTTGCTAATGACTCAGACTACTGAGCCCATAACATTGGATAGCAATGAGAATTTCGTGGCATCGGGACGCGGAAATGGAATAATAGCAGCAATCGTTAACATAGCTTCATAAATTTTGTTCTATGCGAATTGCGCTCTTCACCGAAACTTTTTTGCCGAAAGTAGATGGGATTGTCACCCGTTTGCGCCACACTGTTGAACATCTTCAGCGTCAGGGCGATGACGTTCTTGTAGTTTGTCCAGCAGGCGGACTCAAAGAATACAAAGGGGCTCAGATCCTCGGTCTTTCTGCCTTTCCGCTACCAATGTACCCCGAGCTAAAAATTGCGTTGCCCCGGCCCGCGATTCGGAAACGCCTAGAGCTG
Source organism: Spirulina sp. SIO3F2 (assembly GCA_010672165.1). Taxonomy (GTDB): domain Bacteria; phylum Cyanobacteriota; class Cyanobacteriia; order Cyanobacteriales; family Spirulinaceae; genus SIO3F2. The sequence continues at coordinate 69,814 of JAAHHN010000001.1, forward strand.
TTTAAGCCCGACTTAATCCATGTGGTTAACCCAGCAGTGTTAGGTCTCTCTGGTATTTACTGTGCCAAGATGCTGGATATTCCCTTGGTCGCTTCATACCATACCCATTTGCCCCAATATCTCCAGCATTATGGGTTTGGCGCACTCGAAGGCTTTCTATGGGAATTGCTCAAGGCTGTTCACAATCAAGCCGAGCTAAATCTTTGCACTTCCACCGCAATGGTCAAAGAACTCCAAGATCATGGCATTGAGCGGGTTGACCTCTGGCAACGGGGTGTGGATACCGAAATGTTCCAGCCCCACCTCACCTCGGCTAAGATGCGCGATCGCCTCACCCAAGGCCACCCGGAAAGTCCTCTACTACTCTATGTGGGTCGGGTTTCCCCCGAAAAAGAGATTGAGCAAATTAAACCTGTCCTCGATGCGATTCCCTCAGCGAGACTGGCGATCGTTGGGGATGGCCCCCATCGCAAGGTGCTTGAAGAGCATTTTGCAGGCACAGCAACCAACTTTGTCGGCTACCTCAAGGGTCTAGAACTCGCTTCAGCCTTCGCTTCAGCCGATGCCTTTGTCTTCCCCTCTCGTACCGAGACGTTGGGTTTAGTTGTTCTTGAAGCCATGGCGGCAGGCTGTCCGGTGGTGGCGGCAAACTCCGGCGGCATTCCGGATATCGTCACCGATGGTGACAATGGTTATCTCTTCGATCCGGCTGATCCAGATGGCGCAATTAAAGCCACCCAGCGCCTCTTGGCTGCCCAAGGGGAACGGGAGCGCCTCCGGGCCAATGCCCGCCAAGAGGCTGAACGCTGGGGTTGGCCCGCTGCCACGGGCCAATTGCAGGACTATTACCGTCAGGTCGTGGGTGGTCAGGCTGAGGCGATCGCGGCTTAATGACTTAATGGTTGCAGTTTGGGCAGACGCTTTATCACAAAGCTGACGAGATCCCCCCGGCTGCGCCGACCCCCTTATTAAGGGGGTGAGTTACTCAAGTTTGTGATGTCCTCAAAATAATCCCAGCCGCTTGCGGCGTTACCCCCCTTATTAAGCTAACCTTGTAGGGGTTTTGCAGACCCCCCTCACAGCAAGGATCTTGCGAACGCACTTTTGAGGGCTGAACCGCTGAACCCTAGCAAAATCAAGGGAGCGATTTGAAACCCCTACAGGATTAGCTTATTAAGGGGGGACGGGGGGATCTCAGGTCTCAATACGAAGCGAGTTAACCCTCAAAATAACCGTTGCATATGCCTCAGTTAACCAGCGCAGTGGTGAAAAATAAAGCCCGAGAACTGGGCTTCCATAAGGTGGGGATCGCCGCGATCGCGCCCCACACTGACAACGCAACTAACCATCTGCACCGTTGGCTAGCTCAGGGCTACCAGGCCGAGATGACGTGGATGGCAAACCCCAAACGAGCAGATATTGAGCAATGCCTGCCAGGGGTAAAGTCGGTGATTGCTTTGGCCCTCAACTACTACACACCCCATACCCATAGTGATGACCCCGCGATCGCTAAAATCTCTCGCTACGGTTGGGGGCGAGACTACCACCGCGTGGTGCAAAAACGGCTCAAAGCCTTGGCCCTCTGGCTGCAAGACCAAGTTCCAGAGCAAACGGTGCGGTACTACGTGGATACTGGCCCGGTTCAAGATAAAGTTTGGGCCCAGCGGGCAGGCTTAGGGTGGATTGCCAAGAACGGCAATTTGATTACCCGTAACTATGGTAGTTGGGTCTTTCTCGGGGAGATTCTGACAACATTAGAGCTGGAAAGCGATCGCCCCCACACTGCCCATTGCGGCACTTGTACTCGTTGCCTCGATGCCTGCCCGACCCAAGCGATTCGAGAACCCTTCGTAGTGGATGCCAATCGTTGCATTGCCTACCATACGATCGAAAATCGTGCCGAAACGCTACCCCCTGAGCTGACTCTCGACGGCTGGGTGGCCGGCTGCGACGTGTGTCAGGATGTTTGCCCCTGGAATCAACGCTTTGCTCAGGAGACGGATATTGCTGATTTTCAACCCTACCCTGAGCATCTGGCTCCTCGCTTAGATGACTTAGCAAAGCTTGATGACACTACCTGGGATCAGCGCTTGCGTAGCTCTGCCCTGCGCCGCATCAAACCCCAGATGTGGCGGCGGAATGCCCGTGCTAACTTAAACAGGGAAGCCGAACCTGGAGGCGAATGACGCATCCCCCAGTTGTATTGTTTGATTTTGACGGGACGATCGCGGATACCCATACCGTGTTTGTACAGATCATCAATCGCCTTGCTGATGAATTTGGTTATGAACCCGCTTCACCAGAAAAGGTTAAGCAAATGCAGGGGTTGACGGCTCAAAATATTATTCGGCAGTCCGGAATTTCGGTGTTCAAAATCCCTTTATTGTTACGTCGGCTCAAAAGGGAGTTACACCAGGAGATGAAACAGGTGCAGACGATCGCAGGCATGGACGATGCGATCCGGCAGCTTCACACTCAGGGTTATCAGTTGGGTATTGTCACCTCCAATTGGATTGAAAATGTGCGTCTTTTTCTGGAACTCCAAGCCCTCACAGACTGTTTCATCTGGACATACAGCAGTTCTACCTTGTTTGGTAAGCATCGGATGCTGAATCGGTTTATCAAACAATCTGGCCTGAATAGCCAGTGCATCGTTTATGTGGGAGACGAAAGCCGGGATATTGAGGCGGCGCAGGCCAGCGGCATTGACATCATTAGTGTGGCTTGGGGGTTTAACGCCCCGGAGCTATTGGCGGCCTATAAGCCAACCGCTTTGATTACCGAAGCTCAAGAATTGCTGCCCACTGTACAGCGCTTATTTAACACTTAAGGACAGAACAATGCAGATGGAGCGACGGACTTTTTTGCTGTGGTTGTTAGGAGGAGGCTTGAGTGCCCTTTTTCCCAGTTGGGTTCAAGGGGCATGGGCTCAAAACTCTGCTGAGGTGCAGTTTTATGTGGCGACCGACGGGAGTGATAGCTGGTCAGGCCAGCTCCCACAACCCAATGCCCAGCGGACTGATGGCCCCTTTGCGACATTGCAACGGGCAAGAGACGCCATTCGAGCATTGCAGCGATCGCAAACCGAGCCTTGGCAACAACCGATCGCGGTGCTACTGCGAGGCGGAACCTATTATCTAGATGCCCCTTTTGTCCTAGAACCCGAGGACTCGGGTACGGCAACCGCACCCATCACCTATCGGGCTTTTCCAGGAGAGCAGGTGCTCATTAGCGGTGGGCAACCCATTAGTAATTGGCGACCCGCCCTTGATTCGCCTTTATGGATTGCAGACTTAACGACTCAGAACGTAGAGTATCTAGATTTCCGACTGTTACGTATTCATAAGCGTCAGACGCTGCCAGCCCGATATCCCAAATCTGATCCCAACAATCCCATTACTGGCGGCTGGCTCCATGCCCAATGGTGGGGACAACCGTGGGAGAAGGGCAACCTGGGCGAAACCGTGGAGCTGACCGCGCAGGGCGATCGCTTGGAATGGCAAATTGATGTCTCTCAACGGGGTAATTATCACGTGTGGCTGCGGTATAAAAACCCATTAGATGTAGCGTTTCACGCAATCTTGTCGAGCCGCGATCGCTCTCTTCAACTCAATCACCTCACCCCCAGCCCTAAACTCAACTGGCAGCATGGGGGGCAACTCCAATTAGCCGCTGGCACTCAAACCCTGAGCTGGGAGCACCAGAGCACCAGTACCATGGAGCTGGATGCGATTTTTCTCACCGACGACCCCCAATGGCAACCTGACGAGACTATTCACTTCAAAACCTGGTGGGGGATTTATGACGTGGATGCTCCCGCCCCCGGTTATGGGCTGCTGCAAATTCAGGCGGAGGCCTGCGATCGCGCCGTGGGCCAAGTCAACGTGCCCATCCCGATGGATATCCGGGGTCAATACGATCGCATTGTGCTCAAGCCTGAAGACTTCCCCACTTGGCAAGATTGGCAAGACGCAGAGGTGCATATTTTCCCGGCCTGGGGTTGGGTGAACACGATCTTGAAGGTGCAAGGGGTGGATACTCAACAGTCGCTGTTGCGGGTAGATTGCTTGAAGGATATTCGCCCCGGCAATCGCTTTTTTATTACCAATGTCAAAGCGGCTTTGACGGAGCCAGGGGAGTGGTTTTGCGATCGCCGTTCAGAAGAAGTATTCTACTGGCCCCAACCCGGAGAAAACCCAAATCAAGCCCTGATGGTTGCACCACAGCTTAAGCGGCTCGTGGTGTTGCAGGGGGAAGCGCGATCGCAACAATTTGTGGAACATGTGCGGTTTGAGCATCTCACCTTCATGGATACGGATTACACGGTCTTTGATGATCCCACTCCTGAGTTTCGGGACTATATCCGAGTGGGTGATCCTGTTCCCCCAGGTGTCACCCATCCTAATATCCAAAGCAATGGTTATTACACCCCAGCCGATGCAGCGCTATGGCTCTCCGGTGCTCAACATTGCCGTATTGCAGGCTGCACATTTACTCAGTTGGGCGGCTATGGTGTCCGGTTAGAGCAGCAGAGCAACCAGAATGAAGTGGTGAGCAACACGATCACTCAGATGGGTCAAGGGGGTGTGGTGCTGTTGGGTGACAATCAAACCCAGCCCCACCACAACCTGATCGCAGGCAATGATATTCATCACTGTGGCACCGTCTATAAGCATGTGGCGGGAGTGTATCTGACCACCGGGAGTCACAACCAAATTGTGCATAATCGGATTGCCCAGATGCCGCGTTATGGTGTTTCGGTCAAGATCTATGATGAGCAAAATTTTTCGCGGGGCAATGTTATTGAATTCAACGAAATTATTGCTACCAATTTAGAAACCAATGATACGGGCGCGATCGAGTTCTATAGCGGCTATGTCAATGAGACCACAGTGCAGCAAATTGAAAGTGAGACCTTAGTGCGTTTCAATTGGATTGAGGATGTGTTGGGCGTGGGCACAAATGCCGCCGATCAAATCATTGCTCCCTATTTAAGCTGTGGCATTTTCTTGGATGGCAATGCCAGTGGGGTTGTGATGGAGGGAAATGTCATTCGAAATCCCGGCCTGACAGGCATTCAGATTAGCAATGGCCGCAATAATGTTGTGGCGAACAATATTATGCTCAATGCCCAAGCCTACCAACTCAGTTTTTTACAGCTTGATGATGTGATCCGAGGTAATCACTTTGAGCGCAATATTATTGTCTTTGACCCTGCCCAAGCGATCCTTTGGCGGAGTGTTACGTCAGATTGGACAACGGACGTAATCGCAGTTTCTGACCATAACCTCTATTGGTATGGTGATGCGTCTGAACAAGCAATCACCAAAACGGTGATTACCTCCGTTGGCTCCCTGGCCGCCTGGCGATCGCTGGGCTACGACCAAAACTCCGTTGTTGCTGATCTCCAATTTCTGGATATCACGAATCGGGATCTGCGTTTAGCGGAGACTTCTCCGGCTTGGCAACTGGGCTTTAAAGCGATTCCCCTGGAAAAAATTGGCCGCTCGGGTTGGCGCTAAGGCAAATTGAGTACAAACATCGAGAAACTGGAGTTGCATTATCATGCCACCCCTCACCCGCAGACAATTGCTTTCGCTCAGTGGCAGTACGCTAGGGACTTTGCTGGCAATGGGCCAGCAGCGTCCGTCTTGGAGTCTGTCCATTCACCGTCCCTCTAATCTGACGGTAGAAACCATACATTTAGGGACTCAGGGTCAAGTACTGAGGCGATCGCAGCACTATCCCTATCGGCACATTGAACATCTCAGCCCAGACGTGGCTCTGGAATTGATTGAAATTCCTGGCGGGCGCTTTGTCATGGGGTCAGCCTTCAGTGAACAGGAACAACCGATGCATTCCGTTCGCCTTCAGCCCTTTGCAATCGGACGTTTCCCGATTACTCAAGCCCAGTGGAAGGCTGTGGTTGAACAAACGAAGATGGTTGCTCTACCGTTAGCTCCGGAGCCTGCTTACTTCCAAACAGATTTTTCTGAGCCATATTCTCGCTGGCAACGTCCGATTGAGAATGTGAATTGGTATGAGGCGCTCGAGTTCTGTGCTCGCCTCAGTCAACTCACAGGTCAGCAATATCGTCTGCCCAGCGAGGCGGAATGGGAATATGCCTGTCGGGCTCACACCGAAACCCATTACCATTTTGGCGATGGTATCAATACTAAGGTTGCTAATTATCGCGGGACGGCACAATGGCAGCATAGTGCGCCAGGACTGGCTCGCGGCCAAACCACACCCGTGGGTTATTTTCAGGTTGCCAACGCTTTTGGCCTCAGCGATATGCATGGGAATGTTTTTGAATGGTGTGCCGACCCTTGGCATGAAACCTATGAAGATGCCCCCAACCGTGGCCAGGTCTGGGATGCCAAACAGCCCCACATCTATGCTGATGTCCGGCGCAATATAGCAGCGCTCCAAGCCACGGAACCGATTAAAGTTATTCGGGGTGGCTCGTGGTTTTACGAACCCCAGCTCTGTCGCTCGGCTTATCGGGTGCGTTGGTATGCCGATGCCCGTACGGGGGATCAAGGCTTTCGGGTCTGTCGATCGCGCTAATCTCAACCTCATCATTACAATCCTATGACTTGGGAAAAATGACTTTGACTCAATCTTCTTCATTAGCTCAAAATGAGGCCCAGCATGGCCACAACCGAGCAATTCCGACAGCACTAGCTGCTATCCAGAAAATTGTTTTTCTTGGAGATAGTATTACCGAGGCTGGGGGTGAGAGAGGAGGGTATGTCTGGTTTATTGGGCAATATCTTCAGGGTCTGTACCCCCAACACACCTGGCAACTAATTAACGCTGGGATTTCTGGGAATACCGCCCTCAAACTGCGCGCTCGCTTCACCTCCGATGTTCTGGCCCATCACCCCCAAATGGTAGTGATTTATGTTGGGGTCAACGATGTTTGGCATCGCTTTTATGATTTTCGCCTCAATCGACCCGTCCCGACTGGGGATTTTCCGGCGGGCACGACCCTAGCGGACTACCGAGCTCATCTTGAATACATGATCACCACTGCCCAGACCGTAGGCATACAGGTTCTGTTGCTCTCTCCCACACCCATCCGGGAAATGCCCCACAATCCGGAAAATCAACAATTGCAAGCGTATATCACCGCCGGCCAAGCACTCGCCCAAGACCACAATACTGGCTGGGTGAACCTGTATGAGCCGTTTATCACGCTGATTCGCACCTATCAAACCATTGCTGGCCCTAATGCTCATCTGTTAACAACTGACGGTGTTCATCCAAATCGAGCTGGGCATCAAGTTATTGCCCATGCCATCTTGCAAGCCTGGGGAGTGAGTGCAGTGACCTTACAAAACCACCCCGTAGATTGTGTGGGTTTATGTAACTTCGATGTTTAGCACTCAGGTATTTAACGCTCAATCTGAGCGAAAATCTCATCCAGAATCGCTTGGGCTCCTTTACCTCGCAGTATTTTTGCTAGCTGAGTTCCGAGGGCTTCAGCATCTGATACTGGGCCACTCACCGTATCTTTGAGCAGTTGCTTCCCGTCGAGACTAGCGACCATTCCGACTAAGGTCAAATTGTCATCCGCGATCGTAGTATTGACACCAATCGGCACTTGGCAGCCCCCCTCTAGGTCGCGCAGAAATGCCCGTTCAGCCAGCGCACGATGGAGTGTGGGGCCGTGCTCGATCGCCTTGAGGACTTCCAGAGTGGCAGTATCCCCTTCACGGCATTCAATACCGAGAGCGCCTTGACCAACAGCATGGAGCGATCGCTCGGCGGGGATAGCTTGATGGATGCGATCGGCCATATCCAGACGCTTCAAGCCTGCCACTGCCAGAATAATGGCATTGTATTCTCCAGAATCCAACTTGCGCAGACGGGTGTTGAGGTTGCCGCGCACATCCTTAAACTCTAAATGCGGGAAGTGATAGCGCAACTGAGCCAACCGCCGCAAAGAAGAAGTCCCGATGACTGTGCCCTTAGGCAGGGTTTCGAGTTGGTAATCCTTGAAATCCTCATGCACCACGAGGGCATCAGCAGGGTCTTCCCGCTCGGTTACGCACCCCAGCATCAAGCCCTCAGGGAGGTTTGTCGGGAGATCTTTGAGAGAATGTACAGCTAAATCAGCCGTATCGTTGAGCAGGTGAACCTCCAGCTCTTTTGTAAATAAGCCCTTGTCCCCAATTTTGGCAAGCGCCACGTCCAAAATCTTATCCCCTTGGGTCTTCATGGTTTCCACCACAAAATCAATCTCAGGAAAAGCTTTTTTCAGCTCGGCTTGCACCCAATGGGTTTGCACCATAGCAAGCTGGCTGTCGCGGGAAGCGATACGGATCGTACGGGCACTCATGGGGGAAAGTTAATAAAAATTTAGTAATAGGGACTCGATCTAGAGTATCGCAGCGATCGCCCCCTGCAAACTGCCAGATTTTAAAGTTTGCTGTTGTTGAGCGGTTAATCTCTTCCAGAGAAAAGAAAGAGAATGTTGACCAAGCAGAATAGACAGAACTGCTAGGGAGAGAATTACTGATGGGTTTGAGCAATAAAATTGACCCCGACTTGTTGGCTTTACGCACCAAAAAGATGAAGAAATGTAACGCCCTTTAAATAAATGTCAAATTCCACCGTTTTTTAGTCAAGGTGAACACTATCTGGCCCCCTAAATTCTCTACGCTACGAAATAGAAGATTTGGGGATTGTAGTGATGAACTACGCCTCTATCTTTTGCACGCTTAACCATCCACAGGAGAGCTATCACCATTATGAAGCGAGTTATTTGTACCCTCCTCTCTGTTACTGCCAGCCTATTTGCCATTCAATCTGTCGCCCAGGCTGATTCTGTTTTGGAACCCATGCGACCAACAAACTATGGTGTATTTAGTGGGATGGGATATGGCGAAGACAACACCACTGAGGCCGAACGGGCTTGGATTAATCTACTCGCGCCAGAGCAATCCGGTGACTTGCAATGTATTGCCCTGACCCATACTGAAAATGTGCGCTGCTACGGCGTCAGTGATTATTACCTTACCATTGCCCCCCTCGGCCCCCAAGAGCAGGCTGGGAATGGGGACTATGAAAATAAGAATGTCAATTATCGTATTGGTGTTTCTGATGAGGTGGGTGCAAATATTCGCACCCATCCCTCGGAGGATAACCCCAGCGCGATCGTAGAGCTGGGTGTAAACCTCCACTAAGACCAACGGTAACTCGCCAGTGGCTCACACAATTGGGTTTAAAATAGGGGGCAGGCCTCGCCGGTCTACCCCCTATTGTCGTGTTTCTCTTTAAACCATCTGTATTTGGTTATGTATTCCACGAATGACCCATGACTGCCAGCAGCCCTGTTCTTACCCCGGAAAAGTCCACAACACGCAAGCCTTATCCCAACTTCAAGGTGATTGTGCTCAACGATGACTTCAATACCTTTGAGCATGTGGCGCGTTGCCTGCTCAAGTATATTCCGGGGATGACCGAATCGCGGGCTTGGCAGCTCACAGAGCAAGTGCATTTTCAGGGCCAAGCCACGGTGTGGATTGGCCCCCAAGAACCGGCCGAGCTTTATCATCAGCAACTCAGTCGGGAAGGGTTAACGATGGCACCGTTAGAGCCAGTTTAGAAAAAAGTAACGACTAGCCAGTAAAAAGTTCATGAGGCTGAGAGGTAGGGTTATCCACATCCTGTCAACCCCAACCCCCTGCGCGAAAATAGAGCCAATATATAAACCTCTACCGCAGGACGTAAGAGCAGAGAGGAGATGCAATAAATGCGATCGCTTGTCCTTTAAGTGAACATTCATATTGTGCCTTCTGCCTCCATCGCTCTGCTTCTAGCTAACCCTCCAGACTTGTTTACTGACTAATTGAGAACTATGACGACCGTACTTGAGCAAGGCAACATCACGATCCATACCGAGAATATTTTCCCGATTATCAAGAAGTCGCTCTACACCGACCATGAAATCTTCTTGCGGGAATTGGTTTCGAATAGCGTGGACGCGATCGCCAAGTTAAAGATGGTGTCCTACGCGGGTGAAGTGGATGGGGAACTGCCCGCCCCGGAAATCACCCTGGCTGTGGATAAGGAAAAGAAGACCCTCTCGATTACCGACAACGGCATCGGCATGACCGCTGACGAGATCAAGAAATACATCAACCAAGTCGCGTTCTCCAGCGCCGAAGAATTTGTCCAGAAGTACCAAAAAGACCCTGACCAGCAGATTATCGGTCACTTCGGTTTGGGCTTCTATTCTTGCTTTATGGTGGCCAAGAATGTGGAGATCGACACCCTCTCCCACCGCACAGGTTCAACTGCGGTGCATTGGTCTTGCGATGGTTCGCCCCAGTTTGAGCTAACCGATTCGGAGCGCACCACCCCTGGCACGACGATCACGCTGACGATGATGGAAGAGGAGGAAGACTTCCTCGAAGAATCGCGGATCAAGAACTTGATCAAGACCCACTGTGACTTTATGCCTGTGCCGATCAAGCTGGGCGAGGAGCAGATCAACAAGCAGCAAGCGCTCTGGAAAGAATCCACCCAAAATCTCAAAGATGAGGACTATCTGGAGTTTTATCGCTACCTCTACCCGTTCCAGGAAGAGCCGCTGTTGTGGGTGCATATCAACACCGACTATCCCTTTGTCCTCAACGGCTTGCTCTACTTCCCGCCGATCAAGCCAGATATGGATATCAATAAGGGCCAGATGAAGCTCTTCTGTAACCAGGTGTTTGTCAGCGATAACTGCGATGAGATTATCCCAGACTTCCTGCGACCCCTACGCGGCGTGCTCGATAGCACTGATATCCCTCTTAATGTCTCCCGTAGCGCTCTGACAAATGACCGCACCGTCCGTCGCATTTCGAGCCATATCTCCAAGAAAATTGCCGATCGCCTCAAAGCCATGTACCGCGATGAGTACGACAAGTACGTCAAGTCCTGGCAGGATCTGGGCACGTTTGTGAAGTTCGGCTCCCTCAAGGATGACAAGTTCAAGGAGCAGGTGGCGGACATCATTATCTACAAGAGCAGCCTCGAAAACGAGGAACCCAAGGTAGAAGTCCAAGCTGAGGGTGAGGATGAATGGGCCGAAACCAACACTGCTGATACCAGTGGCTACACCACCCTTAAGAATTACCTGGAGCGCAACAAGGAAAAGCACGAAAACCGCGTTTTCTATTGCACCGATCCTGGTTCCCAAGCCACCTATGTGGAACTCTACAAGAGCCAAGGTCTCGAAATCCTCTTTATGGATTCGTTTATCGACACGAACTACTTTATTCCCTTCCTGGAGCGGGAATACACCGATGTGAAGTTCTCTCGCGTCGATTCGGAGCTAGATGAGAAGCTTGTCGATAGCGAAAATTCGGAAATCGTTGACCCGAAGACGAACAAGACCCGCAGTGAGGTGGTCAAGGAGCTGTTTGAGACGGCGTTGGGCAATGACAAGCTGACGATCAAGGCGGAGGCGCTGAAGTCACAGGGAACGCCCCCGGCAATGGTGATCATTCCCGAGGAGATGCGGCGCATTCAGGAGATGACGGCTATGTTGCAGCAGCAAGCGAATATGGAGTTTCCGTTAACCCACACGTTGTTGGTGAATACCGCGCATCCGATGGTGCAGAATCTGCTCAATATGTCGCAGGGGAGCATTATTGATGCGAGTGGTTCGTCGTCGAAGGGTGAGTTGGTGAATCAGATGTGTCAGCATATTTATGATTTGGCGTTGATTTCTCAAAAGCCGTTTGGGGCGGATGAGATGAAGGCGTTTGTGGAGCGATCGAATGCGTTGTTGACGCAGGTGACAGAGCGGATGTAAGCGCTGTGATTTTCAATTAGTTCTTAACTCATTGCCCTGGCCATTGGTCGGGGCTTTGTTTTAGAGATTCATAATGCCCCCAGAATTCCACGCTATAATCGACTAGAACAGAGTAACTGTAGTGAAGCGCCATGACACCACCCATTTCATCAACCACTACAACCCATGAGCCCAATGTCTGGTTGCCGACCCTCCCCCCCACTGATCTTGTCTTTGACGATGGAGTCCCCTTGGAAAGTAACCGCCATCGCCTAGCGATGAACCTGTTGATTGAGTCGGTATATGCCGCACTCTCACCCCGTAAGGATTTTTACGCGAGTGGGAATATGTTTGTTTACTACAGCCTGCAACAAATCAAAAATCGAGATTTCCGTGGCCCTGACTTTTTTGTGGCGCTTAATGTTGATGGTACAAAAGAGCGTCAGGGTTGGGTGGTTTGGGAGGAAGGGGGTAAGTATCCAGATGTGATTGTGGAGTTGATGTCACCCTCGACGGCAAATGTTGATCTCACGGACAAGAAAGAGATTTACGAACAGATTTTCAATACCAAGCAATATTTTGTCTACAATCCTGCTGATCCAGCTTCTTTACAGGGTTGGGAGCTTCGAGGTAATGGGTTTATGGCATTACAACCCAATGAAAAAGGTTGGCTCTGGTGCGAGTCTTTAGGATTGTGGTTGGGAACGTGGCGTGGCCCAGTGTTGCAGGAGCAGGCGGATTGGTTACGGTTTTATTTTCCCAATGAGCAGTTGGTTTTGCTGCCGAGGGAGCGGGAGTATGAGCGGGCAGAGCAGGCAGAGGCTCGGATGGAGCAAGCTGAGATGCAGTCAGAGCAGGATCGCTTACGGGCGGAGCAGGCTGAAGCTCGGGCAGAGCAGGCTGAGGATGAGAAGGCGGCTTTGCGGGCGAAGTTGCGGGAGTTGGGGGTTGATCCAAATACGTTGTGATTGTGAGGGTGTCGGGATAGTGTAATCGCAAATTAAATCTAAAGTTTATGCCCCGGCTACTGACTGGGGCTTTATTATTTACGTGCAAACTGCAGTGTAATGAGGTTTGATAAATGGCGTATTCTAGCTGGCAAGATGCTGGATTCTCGGATGATGAGGGGAATCCTCTGGAGTATAAGGTTCGTGATGATGGGCGTTTCTACTTACTTAGACGGGTTGGTCAAAGTGGTGAATATCCACATTGGACAGTTGAATATTCGAGAAATGGGGATGTAAAAAATGTTCATTTCTCTGATCCACACAATGATGGCTATCGCTGGGGAACACGAGAAATTAATGATTCTTATCCTAGTCTCGTCAATCTTGCTGTGTCCATAGCGAGATCAATGTAGTCACTGGCCAAAAATGCTCAGGAGATGATTTATGCCAAAGTTAATTCAATGTGCTGAGTGTGGAGGTACTGTGAGTGATGAAGCACCCAGATGTCCGCATTGTAATCAGCCAGGTATTAAGCTTTGAGATTGCTGTTTGTGTGAAAAACCTTTTAAGGCATCAGAAGGTTTTCGCTACGATGGGGCAAGAATAGTTGCTTCTTATACAACAAGTCAGGATCTTGCGCCGAGTAAATATGGTTCAAGGGAAGATTATTGTCCATCTTGTTTTAAGAAATGGTCTGCGGCTAAAGAGAAGGGTAAGTTTCTAGATATTGCAGATCCATACCAAATGCCTTGCCCAGCTTGTGGAACAACGGTTGTGTTTCCTGACTTTCTGAAATCTCGTATTAGATTTTTTCGAGAGTATATTAACAATGATGACTATGCTTGTGAGCATGGTAATAATGAATACAAGATTGACTGTAAATCTTGTGGTCAAGTAATCTCCAAGAAATTTTATGTTGATGAGTGGCCATATGTAGAATGTGGATACTGTAAAAACGTACTCAATAAGAGTACATCGATATATGTTGATGAAGTAGTTTGCTTTCACAAAGACTGTGTTGATTTTCCTGTACGGCAGAGAGAGTTGAAGTCTGCTCAGAAGAAAGCTCGCATAGAACTCCAAGAAAGGCAAAAACAAGAAGAAGAAAGGTTTAAAAGGCAGCAGGAAAAGCTTAGGCAGGAGAGAGAGGAAGCGTACGTAAGATTTAAGGAAGAAAAGATACGTGGATTCAGGAAGGATTATGGTCTGAATCAGAACGGTATTATGTTCTTCATACTTCTACTGGTGGCATTTTTGCTTGCAGTGTCTATGTACTATTTTGCAACAGGGTATTTCTTCAAATTTTTCGTACTTGGTGTCGGACCTGCCTTTTTCTTTTTCAAAATGTTCAAACGTCGGTATGAGATTTTTCAAGAGTTATGGAGAATGGAGAAAGATTTGCGTAAGTAAGAAGCTTGAGATGAGCATTGCCCACTACACAAGTCTTTCAGCCACATCCAACAACAAGCCACCCACAAACCTACCCCCCAAAAACTGACTCAACCCACCATGAGCTACCGCGACATCATCACCATCGAAACCGACAAACGAGGTGGTAAACCCTGTATTCGTCGAATGCGAATCACCGTCTACGATGTGCTCGGTTGGCTCGCTGCCGGGATGTCCACCGCAGAAATTATTGATGACTTCCCCGAACTGACTGAAGCAGATATCCAAGCTTGTCTAGAGTTTGCCGCCGATCGCGCTCATCGCCTCACAGCCGCTATTTGAACCCGATGAAGCCACTGACTACCTCGATGTTTCTGAAGGTTTCAGTTTTGCATGGGTTTTTTCATTGATCGCGCAATAACGCTACAAAACCCGCTTGCTCAAAATGCCGATCATACGCCAGCGCTTCCAAAATCTTGCGCTCCTGCATCAGATGGAACGAAACACAATCCGTGTGGCTCCAAGCTTGATCAGGTCGCTGTCGATAAAGTTCTAGAGCAGCATTGAAAAGCTGAGTGCTCTGGGGAACAACTTCAACGGTGTCATCCTCTATCAACGAATCGATCAAGCCCACCGCTGCTTGTCTGAACCTCACCCCACGCTTTGAAAAGGCGTTCAGTAGCTCATTGAGCACCAACTCCGTCGTAACCAACTCGGCAGGTAGAACTTGCTCCGTGACTCGAAGTGCTTGCTCGTGAAGGTCATCATCAGGATGGATCAGCGCGATCCAGTAGCCTGTATCAACGAAGATATGCTTCATTCCTCTACCTTCGGCACACCATACAAGTAGTGGTCTAAATTCTTGGCAAAATCAGCAGGTAACGATTCAGCTTGTGGAGTAGCCAAAGACTGATTGATTTCTTGGGCTTTGAGCAGAAAACTGGGTGTTTCATTTATGGCCGGTGTGGGCTGCGATCGCGCCCCCTGACTCCGCTCTGCAAGCCTCACCTTGAGAAACAGAAAAAAATTCAGCACCTCCTCCAGCAGAAACTCAGGTGCTTGGTTGATTTCTTCAATGAGTTGTTCCTTGGTACTCACAATTCAACATCTCTATATGGTTGATAGCATAAGTTCCAGTTTAAGGCTTCGGAGACATAGCACACTACCGAGGCTCCAGCACTATCAAACTCCAGCCTACACAACACCTCCCCCTCAACAACTCCGCAAACCCGGCCAAGTAACAACGCTAAAATCAAGACAACCTGTCCCCTGAATCACCTCACCATGATTCCAGATCCCCTCGGTCAAGATCTCCACGATCGCGCCACCCGTGGCCAAACCCTCACCCCCGCTGAACAAACCCAGCTCGAAACCTGGTACGCCCAGCAAGACGCAGCCGAAGCTGAATTGCTGACTATCGCGCCTGTTGCAAGTGATCTGGATCTGCTGCAAGACCGTATCAACCAAGCCTTTGCGCAACTGCAAACCCTCAGCCAACGTATCCAAACCCTCGCCACAGAAAACGCTGCCATTCGCCAGGAAAACAAAGCTTTGCTCAAGCAGCTTACCCAGCTTGTGAGTTCTCAGTCTGCATGACGCTGTCACCCCAAATCCGTCAGCAGGTTCGCCAGAGGGCTAACTTTGCCTGCGAATATTGTGATGTTGCAGAAACTGACAGCGCAGGACAACTCACAATCGACCATTTTCAGCCCAGCTCCAAAGGCGGTACAGACGAAATCCGCAATTTAATTTACTGCTGCATCCGCTGCAATCAATACAAGCTCAACTACTGGCCCAACTCTCCTACTGCTCCTTCCCTCTGGAATCCTCGCCAAGATAACCACAAGCAACACTTTCAAGTACTTGAAAATGGAGAACTTTATCCTCTCACACCAACTGGGGAATTCACCCTCCGTCGCCTTCGTCTTAATCGCCCCTTGCTGGTCAAATATCGACTCTCCAAACAATCAGAACGAGACAAGAAAGCACTCCTTGCTCACTACCAAGAAATCGTTGAGCTGCTGACTGAAATCTCTACTCAACAAGCTCAACTGATGAATGAACAACAAGAGCTACTCCGAGAGCAAACCGAACTACTCAGAACTCTCCTCAAACAACATCGAACTCTGTCAGATGACACATAAACGGAGAAAACGCCGAAGACCACCACACAAGGCTTTCAGCCACATCCAGCAATAACAAGCCATCCACAAATCCAACTCACTATGAGCTACCGCGACATCATCACCATCGAAACTGACAAACGGGGCGGTAAACCCTGTATTCGTCGAATGCGGATCACCGTCTACGATGTTCTCGGCTGGCTTGCTGCCGGAATGTCCACCGCAGAAATCATCGACGACTTCCCTGAGCTGACCGAAGCAGATATCAGAGCCTGTCTAGAATTTGCCGCCGATCGCGATCATCGTCTCACGGCCGCTGTTGGAACCCGATGAAGCTGCTATTTGACCAAAACCTGAGTCGTAAGCTGGTCAGCCGCTTGGCTGATCTTTTTCCTGACTCCAGCCATGTCCAGTTCCATAACTTAGCTGAAGAGAGCGATACTCAAGTCTGGGACTTTGCCCAGCAAAATGGGTTCTGCATCGTCACCCAGGATGTCGATTTTGCTGAGAGAAGCCGTCTGTACGGTGCCCCACCCAAAGTCATTTGGCTCCGATGTGGCAACTCCACAACCCTGCAAGTTGAAGCACTACTCCGCTCCGGAGAGGAAGCTATTCGAGCATTAATAAGCGATAACGACTTGCACTGTCTCGAACTTCAAGAAAACTTGCTCCGTGGCTCGAAGCGCTTGCTCATGTAGGTCATCGTCAGGAGAAATCAGCGCAATCCAATAGCCTGTATCCACAACAACGGTTTTCATCCCTCTGTTTTCAGCGCACCATACAGGTAATGGTCTAAATTCTTGGCAAGGTCGGTTGGTAAAGTTTCAGTCGAGTTAGCGGACAGAGCTTGGCTAATTTCCCTCGCCTTCAGCAAAAACATAGGAGTTTGCTGGTTCGATGCTGCGGATCTGTATTGATGACCATTGCTACGCTCAGAGAGTCTTAATCTTAGGAAGAGAAAGAAACTCAACACTTCCTCAATGAGAAAGTCAGGTGCTTGGTTAATTTCTTCAATAAGTTGTTCCTTGGTACTCACAATTCAACATCTCTATATGGTTGATAGC
>JAAHHN010000010.1 GCA_010672165.1 Spirulina sp. SIO3F2
AACGCGATGTGCAACTTTAAAATTCAGGAGATAAAATCCTCTGCAAGCCTTATGTGACAAGCATCATAGCGAACCCAATATTGAGTAATGTTGAGCCAATTTAGCCCAAAAGCAAGAAACTCAGTCCAATTTTCGATTTGTGATGACGGGCTTTTGGCGAGAGAAGTGCCTCAAACCCTTGTAAAACCGTTCGATTTTAGTTGCACATCGCGTTAGTCTTAAAAATTCTTTTAGACTAGCCTTTACTTTTTCTTAGATAAGAATTATTCTTGGGTTGTGGTCGGTAACAACCGCTACCTATAGTTTCTACTTAAAGAGGAATCATGGCTGCAATTGAAACAGTCCCCGACGTTGTATTTAAGACCCGTGTGCGTGATGAGTCCATTGGTGGCCCCAATCCCTACGATTGGAAAGATCTGACCACTCAGGAGATCTTCGGTGGCAAGAAGGTTGTACTCTTCTCTCTGCCTGGTGCTTTTACGCCCACCTGCTCTTCTAATCACCTCCCTCGCTACGAAGAGCTTGCTGATGAGTTTAAGGCTCAGGGCGTTGACCAGATTGTTTGTCTGTCTGTTAACGATGCCTTCGTGATGTTCCAATGGGGCAAGCAGCAGAATCTGGATACCAGCAAGATCTTCTTGCTCCCCGATGGTTCCGGTGAATTCACCCGCAAGATGGGGATGCTTGTTGACAAGTCCAACATCGGTTTTGGAATGCGGTCTTGGCGTTATTCCATGCTGGTGAACGACGGCACGATCGAAAAGATCTTCGTTGAGCCCGGTTATGCTGATAACTTCGGCGATGATCCTTTTGAGGTGTCTGATGCGGATACCATGCTGGCTTACATCAAAGGCCAAGATGCTCCGGGTGTATCTCAGCCGGTTAAAGCCTTTGAAGGCTAAAACTGCGATCGCTTAACCCAACAGCGATTAAATAGAGAAGAAGGCAAAGGGAGCAATACGTCTGCCTTTGCCTTCATTAATAGTTAAGCAACGTGTGAATACATCGGTTTTTAAAAACAACACCTCATCCCTGGAGACATCAACACATGACCTATGATTTTGATCTATTTGTAATGGGCGCGGGTTCAGGAGGCATCGCCACCGCCCGCCGAGCTGCTGAATATGGCGCAAAAGTCGGTATTGCAGAGAATAGTGGTCGCCTAGGGGGAACTTGTGTCAACAAAGGGTGTGTGCCTAAGAAACTCTTGGTCTATGCTTCTCGATTTCCAGGCTTGATGACTGATGCCGTGGGTTATGGCTGGAGTCCGGTCGAGAGCACGCTCAACTGGGATGAGCTGATCACCAAAGTTAATGATGAGGTCAAGCGCCTCAATGGCATTTATCAGCGGATGCTTGATAACTCCAAGGTGGAAGTTTTCCATGGCCATGCCCAGCTAATTGACGCCCATACGCTCCAGGTGGGCGATCGCCAAGTCACGGCCGACAAAATCCTGATCGCAGTAGGGGGTGAGCCAACGCGACCGGATATCCCCGGTATCGAACATGCGCTAATTTCTGACGATCTCTTTAATCTGCGTCCCCAGCCCAAGAAAATGGTGCTCCTCGGTGGTGGCTACATCGCCTCAGAGTTTGCCTGCTTGCTTAATGGTTTGGGTGTGGAAGTGATTCAGGTGATTCGGCGCGATCGCATTCTGCGGGGTTTTGAAGATGAGCTGCGCAATGAGATTCAAAACGCGATGATCGCCCACGGCATTCGCATTATCACCGAGGCCAGTATCGAATGTATTGAGAAAACGGATGACGGAGTCAGTCTACGGCTGCGCTATTCAGAAAATGCCGAAGAAATTATCGCCGATGCGGTTCACTTAGCTGCTCTGGGTCGTCACCCCAACACCGCTGGAATCGGTATCGAAAATACCAAGGTGGAGCTGGATGCCAAGGGCTTTGTCCAAGTAGACAAATATAGCCAAACCGCTGAGGAGAATATCTATGCAGTGGGTGACTGCTGCGGCAAGATGGAGCTCACGCCTGTGGCGATCAATGAGGGTCGAGCTTTTGCAGACACGATGTTTGGTGGCAAGTCTCGGCTTATGGCCTATGACAATATTGCGACGGCGATCTTTACCACGCCTGAAGCGGCGACGGTGGGGCTGACGGAGGAAGAGGCGATCGCGCGATATGGCGAAGACCGGATCACCACCTATCGCAGTCGGTTCCGCTCGATGTATTATGTGCTGCCGGGTAAGGATGAGAAAACCTTGATGAAGTTAGTCGTTGATAAGGAGACTGATAAGGTGCTCGGGGCACATATGGTCGGCGACTATGCCGCTGAGATTATTCAGGGGGTGGCGATCGCGCTCAAGATGGGGGCGACTAAGGCGAATTTTGATGCGACGGTGGGGATTCACCCCAGTTCGGCGGAGGAGTTTGTGACGATGCGGTAGGCGTGCGAAACGCTTTCGCTTCCGAGCTGAAAACGTTCATTTAGATTTATGCAGTAAGGAGAGTCTGATCAGACTCTCCTTGTTATTTTTGCGGCAACCCCAATCACAATACATACGATAGGGCTTGCTGAAAAAAGCTGGGATGCTGACAGAACAAAGGTTTCAGGTACTTTCCGATCATAGTAAGTGCAAGGTTTTTGCGCTCAAGGGTTCAAAAACCTTGCACATGACGTGAACATCAAGGTCGGAATTTGAAATCCAGGGGGATAGACCCCTTGATTTGTAAGCCGTACAGCATCCAGGATGATTTTGAAGACTTTTTCAGTAGACCCTACGATACAATTGAATTGTTTACCGTTGCGATGTTTTTTGCATCATGCCTACCCTCGCCATTGAACGTAACCTCAAAACCCTCGCTCAACTCCAGGCTGAGTTTAAGTTGCAAGCGGCTGAAGCTGAGGACTTTTTTGAGGAATGGCTGACGGCGTTACCGAGTTTGAATGAAGCGGAACGCAGCGGTCTGGATCAAATTCGGGAGCAGTTCCGCTACCAATTTTCTGAAGGGCGTCTGGGGGAAGAAACGATCAAGCTGATTGTGCTCTCGCTGTTGCTACAATTGGCGGGTTTCTACAACCCACCGTTTCAGTTTCGAGCGGAGGAAACGATTTATTTGGAGATCGAGGCGGATGAGCGGCGTTATCGTGGGCGCATTGATGCTTTGATTTTGCAGGAGCGGTTTTGGGTGTTGGCGATCGAGTTTAAGGAAACTGCTTTTTCGCTGGGTTTGGCGATCCCGCAACTGTTGGCTTATTTGTTGGCGAGTCCGAATGGCGATCGCGCTGTTTATGGCATGGTGACGAATGGGGAGAGTTTTGTGTTTGCGAAGGTGTTGGGGGGTGCGATGCCGCAGTATGAGTTGTCTGATGTGTTTTCGCTGTTGCCGCGTCGGAATCGGCTTTATGATGTGTTGCAGATTCTGAAGCGGATGGGTGAGATTGTTTTGGTTGGGGATTGAGAGGGTTGGGAGGGAATCGTGATGATTATTTATTCACTGGAACTGTGACTTTTTTGGCAGTATGAAGCTCTAATCACTAAATTATTTCCACTCAAGACTACTCAAATTGATATGAGGTAAGCCGATCGACTTGACTCAGCTCATGATTAAATGTTGCCTCTGCTTCCAGAACGTGTAAAGGACTGTAAGGCTCTTGTAAAAAATCATCGACGCTGAATGAGGTCAAAGAACATACATTGATGGTGATACTTCCATCATTATTTTGCTTAATCTTCCAACTCCATATTCGACAGCGAAAATCTTTTGGTACTTCAACAATAGCAAGATGATTAAGTCTCGGCTTGACTGATCTGTGAGAGCAAATATTCCCGTCGTATAGTCTACCTGTGATGTGTGAACATGCCCTAAAGTCTTGTCCACAGACACTACAGAATCTTGAATCAGAAACTATACCAGGACTAACATAAATACCTTCACCAAATTCACTTTGAAAATCTTTCTCTAAATTATCTAGGTCAGAGAAGATCATCTCAATAATCTCACCTTTGTAGTGATGCGATAAAAACTGGAGTCTCTCCCTACAAGCACATAACTTAAACCACACTCTTTCTGTAGTTTCTGGATGTTTCAACCACTTATTACTAGCAGTTATCTGTGACAATTCAGTAAACTCATGTAGACTTTTGGAGAATATGAGTGACATTAGCAATGTATTACGATCATCCTCATTTAGATTATCCAGATGAAACTCTTTCCCATATCTTTTCAAGAAGTCTCTACAAATATCACTGGCTTTCTCATGATTCCGTTGAGAGAGAAGAGAAAACCAAGTTTCTGCTAAGTAGGATACCTTTTCTATGATGATCTCTCCAGTGAGTTTAGTGAGTACAGATTTATGGCTCATTTTTTAAGCTCTCAAGAATTTTTATGAGACTTGTTGCATCTCCACTATAGTCAATTTCTGTAGTCATATTTTTGCTGACAATATTCAGATTGATATTGACTTTTTGACTATTGGTTTCATTTGAATCTTGAGATGCATTTTTTTGGATTTCACCACTTGACTTCCTCGAAATTCCTTCCCATATTAGGCGACTTAAAATACTAATGAATACAGGTAGTGCTGCGTGATTTAATATCCAGATGCTTCCCATCCATAAACCTACTCCCCTAAGCTCATAGGATTTCGTATCCAATCCAAGATCATATGAGTTCGCACACTTAGCTCCCTCCTCTTTGAGAAGCTTACTGAGTCGTATACAATCTGACGTATCCATTAATTCACTTTGAGCATCTTTGAGCTTTGGAGGAAGACAGAGTATTTGATATTCACTGGCAACAATGGGATCTATACCAAGATCAATCAAGGCTTTCAATTTATCCATCTCAATCAAGGCTTTCAGTTTATCCATTTTCTCCTTTTTTATCTCCTTATTATAAGAAGCATCTGTTTGCCAAGAGGGAGTTTCGAGGATGACATCGTCAGCTTAGAATTATGATGTCTCATTAACCTCATGCTGCTCCGCCCACCAAGCCCTCAACGTCCGCATCGCCCCAATCTCATCCTCCCTCGCCTCAGCCAAGAACTCATACAACCGCTCCTTCGGAACCCCCGGAAACGTCCGACTCTCCTCAACCTTTACATAAACCCCCGACTCCAACCCATAAATCCGCCACACCTGCCCATCAAAGCGCCAAAACTCCGGCACCCCCAAACTCGCATAAAACTGATTTTTGGCAATATCCGTGTGGGTAATATCCACCTCAACCACCAAATCCGGCGGTGGATCTTGGGCAAAATCCACATTGCGTCCCTTCACCAACGGCTGATTCTGGAAATAATAAGCATTATCCGGCTCTGCACCTTTGCGGAGCAGCGGATAATTCATCGTCGTTGACCCCATCGTTTTCATGGGTAACTCCCACAACTCCGCCAAAACAATGATGAACCGCTCAATCAGACGGGCAGCAAATTCATGGTCTTCTAATGGCACGGTAATTTCTAAAACTCCATCGTCATACGTCAACCGAGAACCCCGCGCCTGAGGCAGCGTTGCCAAAATTGTTAAATAGGCATCCCAAGATAGATCGCGGAAGATAACCCGCTGTTCACCAGTTGGTTTCAGCGTCGCCTTGGGTTCAGGGGCAGCAACAATCATTACGCTTATTTCGTGCAGGTATTCTGATTATACTGAGCGATACAAAAAAGATTGTTTCCGCATTCTCGCAAAAAACGCTCCAATTATTTGTTCGCGCAACGTAGCAATCGCCAATCTCCCAGCTATACCAACCCCCTTGTTAAGCTAGGAACTATGCATTGAACGAGAAAATTGCTTGATTCGATGTAGAGGCGAGTTTTCCTCGCCCAAACTCACTCGTGTACCCAATCAACACTGTGATACAAGATGGTTGCAGGGTCAGGAGACCTGACCCCTACGAGAGAAGGTTATTTTTCTCTTCTATTGAAATAATCTAAACGCATTGTAGAAGCAACAACGCAAACCAATCTTGTGGATCAGTCCACACCTGATGAAGGGTAAGATTATGCTGCGCTAAATTCTTGGTAAGGGCATCAACTTTAAATTTACGAGAAATTTCAGTTTGGATGCTCTCGCCAGAACAAACATTAACTTGATAGTTCAAAGTCTTAAAATTAACATTTTGATCTGTATGACAGTCCAGATACATTTCAATTTGTCCAAAATCTTGGTTATAAACTGCGCGGTGCTTAAAATTTTCGAGAATAAAATTACTTCCAAATCGACAATTTAAATGGGTAAGCATATTGAGATTAAATGCTGCTGTCACACCTTGGGCATCATTATAAGCCGCATGCAAAACTTCCGGTGACTTTTGTAAATCCACCCCCAGCAAAAAATAATCACCTGGCCGGAGGCTCGCATGAATTTTTGCCAGAAAGCGATCGCTCTGCTCGGGTGTAAAATTCCCCAATGTACTGCCCAGAAAAATCATTAAGCGTGGGGTATTGGGTGGCGTTGGTAACTGCGCCATTGCTTGTTCATAAGTTCCCACTAAACCATGAACGGTAAGGCTTGGATATTCTTTAATCAACTGATGGGCACTCTGAGTCAGCATTTCACCGCTCACATCCACAGGCACATATTGAAATGCTTGCCCTAAGTCTGCATAAGCACTCAATAAGTAACGTGTTTTGGTTGAGCTGCCGCTGCCGAGTTCAATCAATTCGCAGGGGCCAGTTTCATGGGCGATCGCATGGGCAAAGTTTCGTAGAATACTGGCTTCCGTTCGAGTTGGGTAATATTCCGGTAAATTGCAGATTTTCTCAAACAGAATCGAGCCTTGTTCATCATAAAAATATTGCGGCGGTAAGGTCTTGGGCGTCTGACTTAAACCCTGAATAATATCTGCACCGGGTGCTCCATTGATATCACTCAATGTCAGTGTGTTTTGGATAGTGATGCGGCTCTGAGCGATCGTACTCGGCATGAGAAATGAAAGGTAAGGAGTAAAACTTGTGAGCACCTTACCTGAATTAGGGCATTGGGCCAATCTTTCATCACAGAATATGTGTTAATGATTGCTAGATCAAAAACACAATATTTGGTGGCTACCATCCCCTTGTACCCGGCCCACCTTTGAATGGGCCAGCTAAATCTTGTGTAATCCAACCACCATAATAGTCACCTTCTTGAGGTTTCACGAGTTCCCCATCTACATAGCAGGCATCCATCTGTTTAGCAGGGAAACAATAATATTCGGTGATTGCCACAAAATCCGGTGAGGGATCAAAAAAGCGCCAAGCTGCTTTTGAAGCAGATTTTTCTCCCACAACTACATCATAGTAATAAGCCCAACCTTTCCATTCACAAAAAGAACGTTGAGCAGTTTCAATAACATGCTCCAAGTTCACATCTGCTTTGGGGAAATAATAGGTCGGAGGATGACTGGTTTCGAGAACACGTTTGCCCTGATGGGTCTCCGCAATAACCACATCGTTAAAAATAACCTTGAGGTGTTTAGGCGTATCTTCCCAGCGGGCTGGACGGGGGTAGTCCCAAACTGACTCTTGACCAGGTTCAGGGGGAATAGGTGTGGGGCGAAACATTAAAGTTATGGATTGCTTGAGTTTACAATTGCGTTTTTATTTTATCAAAAATCCAATCAGGAATTGAATGCTCATCACAATAGACATGATTGTATTTCTGCTCAAGCTGCTGCCAATCAATTGTGCGATCGCTCAATACTTCTTGCTCAAACATTGTTAATGCTGTGCCCGAGAGTCCCTTTTCTAAACAAGCTTTCATCGCAAGGCGGCTTTCATCAATTTCCCCAATACATTCAAAGGGCGTATGCTCGGCCAGCCCAATCATTTCTCGAAAAGTCGGGAGTAAGACCGGATCATCGAACAGATTTGAGCCAAAGACTGAATTAACTAAATTGGGATCAAAAACCGACATCAAGCCCAGCCAAACATAAGCACATTTCGGACATTGCTTGCACCAAGGTTTCTGAATATTACAGGAATGAATCTGAGGTAAGAATTCAGGATAGTTGGTGAGGTTCCGGAAAATACGAAAGTCATAGATAGGCTGAAGCACACTGAAATACGTGAAATTGGTGAGTAAATGGGTTTGGATAAATTGATTCAGGGCCTGTTCGGCTGCATAGCCTTTACCCCATTGATGATTAACCTCTTGACCCAGCTTCTCCCAAACCAAGTTACCCGTATTGGCACTTTTCTCATGGGCCAAACTCAGATAGGGGTAGCCTTGACTTAGCATAATAGGTAAGGCTTCAAAAATAGAAACAGGGGTTTCAGGGGCAGTAATGCCTGAGTTGTCTGGAAAGTAAAGCTCAAAAAAAGGAAAATCCATAAAATCATCGTAGATTGAGATTTTATGCTGTTCGACAGGATTGGTTTTCTGAACCACTTTGCTGATCAAGTCATGTTGAAAATCAGCTTTGCCGTAGACGCTATGGGAATATTGCATGGCAGCAAAGGGAATCTCTGCCACCTCTAACATTTTCAGCGCCAAGGCACTATCTTTACCACCACCACAGGCGGCTAAGACGGTGGGGCGATCGCTGCGTTGGATCTCAACTGCCTGACTGCTCCCTAATATTCCCTCAGGATAAATAACCTCTGGCCCACGGTAATCCACCACATCATTCTCATACCAATGTTGGGCAAATACCCCTTGATAGATTTGGGCAAATAAGTCTAATGCTGGCTGCGATAAGTTCTTAGCAATTAAACTGACATCATAAGTCTCTGGAAAAAGTGAGCATAACTTCATACCTTCAAATAAGGCAATATAGGCGGCAATTCGCTCAATGATTTCAGGAGAATATTGAGTGGCTAAATTCTCCAAAGAAATATCATGATAATAAACTTTAGTCGAGAAACTGAAACGATCGACTTGATAGCCAATTTCGAGATGATGGGAGTGAATCGCTAAGTGTTGTATCTTGACTGCTTTTACACAAGTTGTTCTGGAACGGTTATTCATTGTCTATTGTTGATAGTTTCGTAATGCTCTACACCTTACGCCTCTTTCAAACCTTACAATAGTTTTCAGGACTGCGATCGCCCTCTATTTTGCACATACTCCACCCCCACCATTTGCTTTTATACTAAAAGTAGATAATCCGTCCGTCGTTGAAGTTGTAATGAAGACCCGAACCCGCTCTCAAACCAAAGTGTTGCAACTGTTGCAACGACTTGAACCAGGGGTTTCTGCGCAAGAGTTGCATTCAACCTTACGGCAAGTAGGTCAAAACATTGGACTCGCCACCGTCTATCGGGCCTTAGATGCGCTGAAACTCGAAGGCTTGGTGCAGGTGCGCACCCTCACTAACGGCGAAGCGGTTTACTCGCCTGTGCAACAAGACCAACATCACCTCACCTGCCTCAACTGCGATCGCTCCATCCCGATCGCTGAATGTCCTGTCCACGAGCTAGAGCACAAGCTGCAAGATTCTCATCAGTTCAAAGTTTTCTATCATACGCTGGAGTTTTTTGGACTGTGTGATCAATGTCAGGACGGGTGAGGTTTGAATTCGGAATGCGGAAGTCAGAATTTTGAATTTAACCAATAGGTGCGCATCTGACCTTTGCCTTTTACGTCTACCCAGCCCCGCTCTGTGAAGGCATAATCACTATTTTGCAATGCTTGGTAAACTGCTTCGGTGACTTGAATGCGACCGGGTTCTCCAGTGGTTTCCATGCGGGAGGCAATATTGACCGTATCCCCCCAGAGATCATAACTAAATTTTTTGAGACCAATCACACCGGCCACCACTGGTCCTGTATGGATGCCGAGCCGAATCTGACATGTGACCGCAGTTGGGGTTTGAATCTGAGGGATAACCGCTTGCATAGCCAGAGCCATCTGGGCGATCGCTACCACCTGATCCGGACGGGGTGTGGGCAAACCGGCAGCAACCATATAAGCATCCCCAATGGTTTTGATCTTTTCCAGACCATATTGATCCGCGAGGCGATCGAATGCGGAGAAGATATCGTTGAGCAGCGTCACCAATTCAATCGGCGGTAGCGTGGCGCACAGTGAGGTAAAGCCAACAATATCTGCGAACAAAATGGTGACTTGGTCATAATGTTGCGCTAAGAGATTTCGCTGGCTGGGGGAGAGGTTTTGGGTCTGCTGGTGTTTGAGTTGCTGGGCGATCGCTTGGGGCAGAATATTTAACAACAATTGCTCAGATTTTGCCTGCTCCGCTTTGAGCGCTTCTGTGGCCTGCTTACGTTGGGTAATGTCTTCGAGCACACCAATGAGCCCAATCACTTCGCCCGCCTCATCGTGGAGGGGGATTTTCGTCACATCCAGCCAGACCACCGCTTCCGCATCTTGGGATTTGTGCTTAATATCAAGCTGATGCAGGATGGGTTGGTCATTTTGCATCACATAGGCATCCTCCGCTCGATAGCGCTCGGCCGCCTCTGAACTCACCAGCTCATAGTCCGTTTTGCCGATCACTTGCTCAGGAGAATCCAGACCGGAGGCGATCGCCCAATTGCGGTTGCAGCCAACGAACACAGATTGGGTATCTTTCCAAAACACTTGCTGAGGGATATTGTTCAAAATCAACCAGAGATACTGTTTCTGCTGTTGGAGTTCGGCTTCAACGGCCTTGAGGGCGGTGATGTCATGGGTCATAAAGACCAAACACAGTTGACCTTTAATCGCAATGGTTTCGGCGGCCAGTTTCGCCCAGCGCAGCTTGCCCGTGGCATTGGTAAACGTAACCAGTTGGTTGCTGAGAGAACCTTGAGCATGGGCAACTTCGACAATCTCGTCTGTTTGACCTGGAATGCGCCACAGATCCAGCTCAGTCAAGGTGCGGTCAATAACATCGGTTGCGGTATAGCCGGTTGCCGCCAAAAAACTGTCGTTCACTTCCAGAATTCGCCCCGTCTCAAAGGCACAGATGGCGATCGCATCAGGGCTGGCCTGAAAGACCTTGGTAAACCGTTCTTCTGAAAGTTGTAGGGCGGCGGCACGCCGTTGGGCGCTCTCTGCTAAGGTTTGGTGTGTGGCTGCCCAATTGGCAAAAGCATCCTGAAGTTGCGTCCGCATGCGACCAAAGGCCCGGCTTAAGCGGTCTAGCTCACGAATTTTCCCTTCGGGTAGCGTCGCCTCAAAATCTCCTGTGGCAATAGCTTGAGAGGCTTGTACCAAGCGCCCCAGCGGTTGCACCAGCAGGCTAGTCATGACAATGCCAAACCCTGCTGAAACCAGTAAAGCGATCGTGCAAACGACCACTGTGGTTCGACGGTTGCGATCGAACGCTGCCTGAAAATCCCGCTGGGGAATCATAATCCCTAAGCGCCAGTCAATACCATGATGACTATCAATCGTCGTGAGATAGAAAAAATAGCGCTGCCCTTGCTTATCTTGAATTACCTTTTGGTACCCCGGACGAATCTGCCCCATCTGAGCTGAATTAGCCCAATGTGTCGCCACCGCTTGGAGCACTGGATCTTGGCTCTGGGGTAAGGTGCGACGGGCTTGCTCCCCCGTTGCAGTGGAATGCACCATTGACTCGGCGACAGAACTGGCGATCAATGTGCCATCACTCTCCATAATGAAGGCTGTCCCCGTCTGGCCAATCTCTAAACTGGCCAAAAATTCACTCAACTGACTCAGAGGTAAGTCGATCGCCATCACCCCTTGCAAGCGACCATCGGTCTGATAGATCGGTAGCGCTGGCGTAATCCCCAACACTGGCGGGTCAGCAAATAGATAGACCGCTGACCAAGTGAGTGACTCCATTTTCGTTGCTTTTTTGTACCAGGGTCGCTGACGGGGATCGTACAGTCCGGTACGGAGCCGTTCTTGGCGATCGCCTTGGTCATCAAGGCGAAAAATTTCCCATTGGGGGGCGGTGGCTGGGGTGCGCAGTGCCAAGGTCGGTTCAGCTCCCATTTCCACTTGCAGAAAATCCCCATTAGCTGCGCCATAGTAGAGTGTTGTTACGGAAGTACTCAGTTGGCTTTGTTGCCAGAAATATTGTTGAAGCTGCTCAAAGTTTTCAAGATCGAGGCTGCCAGTTTGCACCGCGACCTGATTCA
Source organism: Spirulina sp. SIO3F2 (assembly GCA_010672165.1). Lineage (GTDB taxonomy): Bacteria > Cyanobacteriota > Cyanobacteriia > Cyanobacteriales > Spirulinaceae > SIO3F2. The sequence continues at coordinate 11,998 of JAAHHN010000010.1, forward strand.
CTTGCAACATCAACTCTGAAGTGTCTAAATAATGTTGCACATGCTTCGTAATCTGTTCACTGGTTTGGGCACTGAGCTGCCCAGCTAAATCTTGTACGAGCTGTTGGCCATTGCGGAGGGATAAAGCCCCCGTCAACCCTACCGCTGCCAAAATTTGCAAACTAAAGGGCACAATAAGCAGCGGTCGGAGGGGCAGCTTCGGAAGGTTTTGGAACACGTTCACTCAGAAAAAATCATGGAACAGAATAGCATGGTCAAAATCCACATAATGCCGATTTTGAGCACGCTATTGTCAGAGTATTTTTTTTGGATAGTACTGATTTGCGCTGCATAGTCTTGAGACTGATGAGGTTAGACCTTTCCCTTAATAGGGAGCTGAGTGGTACATTGTCTGTCTTGCCCGAGGCAAGGTGAAACCACTGCCAAAGACAATCAAATCCCACAACTCTTAACACTGTTCCTTCACGCAAGTTTATCGATAAACACGTTGGGGTTCTCCTTGAAAATAGTTATTCAAGACAGATGAAACGCCTGCGCTATAGCTATTCTCCCTCCATGATCCGTAGTATGGGCCTTTTGCTCGCGACTGATGAACCGCATTAGTTAGAGTATGTTCTCTGAAATACTCGTTAGATGATTCTGCCCCAACCTTAACCTCTAGACAGCCATTAACCCAACGGTTCCGGACAAGGTGTGAATTCATAAGAAAAATATTAAGCTCACAAACGTTAAATTATTCAGCATAATCATCCGATTCCCAAGCCACAAACATTAGCATGAGAGCATTATTCATTTACTCTTGCTCACAGGCAGAATTTCTATGGATGCATTGCAGCAAAAAGTAATAACGCTACATGAGAAAGTCGATGCACTCTACGGCTTGGTTGAGCACACCCACCAGATGGTTTTGGCTTTGTTTATCCAATCCGAAAACGTGAAACCAGAACCGCTTCCTGATGTATCGCCTCCTCCAGCCATGCCGCCGATGGTTTCAGACATTCCACCGGATGCAATCTCAGCCGCAGATCCGACCCTGACCCACAAGGACGTGCTGCCCGACGCGCCAGGCTGGGAGCAGCTCCCTGACTACAACACCAGCGAACAATCCCTCTCTCCTGAGTTGCAAATTCGTCGTTTGACCGCACAAGTAACAGCGGCCTACAGTCGTATTGCCGCGCTGGAGGAGCAACTCCTCGCTCGACGAGGAAATGGTTCAGCAGAAACTGATTCGGTGATATCAGAGTCACGTTGGCCACGATCGCGCTTCTCGGACAAGCTGTCATGAGGCATCTGTGCGGCAACCGTCTAGAGGCATTGCAATAATTCTGCGAAGTGGTGAGGCTCTCGGGTAACGTGAAGCTGATAACCAGGAATACAATTCACCAAACGTCCAAGAATCTCGAATTCTTGACGACGGAGCTGGCGATCGAGAAGATAATTCACTGATGTGTTGGCAATAATTGAGCGCCAGGCTGCTTGGGCTGAGAGGGGAGAGCAATAAGACTGGGAATTGGGCGATCGCGTTCCTAAGCAGTAAATTCGGCTCAAGGGCTCAGGTGCTGCGGCAAAGCTGAGACTGGATTGACGCAAGTCAAGGTATTGCTTATTCCAAGTGGGATGCTCTGGGACCCAACGGGGTAGGGCTTGGGGATCGCCATATAAGAGTTCGGTGCTCATCGGCCAAAGCCGCAGCCGAGGATACCCAGGCATGACATTAAACTGCCCTGCCTGTTCTTGGAGTACCACCACATCATCGGTGAGCACTGGATAACCCTGCTGGGCCAAAATTGCTGCGGTTGTGGATTTACCCGCCCCCGCCGGGCCCAAAAACGCAACAGTCCCTTGAGGTAGACAAACCGCACTGGCATGGAGACAAACCTGACCCAATAGACGCACCATAAAGGCAAACACAGGGCCGAGTAGATAGGTCAGGGCATCTTCTAGGGTGGTATGCGTGGGCCAAGTCGCCCAAATTCGTGCAGGCTGCCGTTGAAGCCAAAATTGACAATCATCTTGGTAGCGAAACCAGAAGAGCTGCTCTTGGGGCCAATGCCAAACCTGAAGATGATTGTGGGGGCTGGTATACCAGCATTGACTTGGCGTGGGAGTTAAATCCCAAATAGTTTGCCCCAGCAGAATTTCAATGTCTACAGGAGCATCGAGTTCTGTCTGGGGCGTCAATGCAGCGATCGCCTGATTAGACTCAACCTCATAGCCATACAGGCGATAGCGCGGCATCGCCTTAAGCCGTGCGGTTGGGGGTGGAGGTCAGACCGGCACCGTCCAAATCACCAGAGCCGGGGGAAGCTTGGGTCAGGGTGTTGATTGTCCCATACTGCCGCAGTTGGGGCGCATGATAGGTTTGTTTGGGGGTGGATTGCGCAGGAATCGTCATGGTGAGGGAGAGGATAATGGGTGGATAGTTGTGATTTCTTGATAACAAATCTTGTGGCTCAACGGAAACCCACAGTGCGGTAAGGTGACAATACTAACGATGAGCCATAAGCATTCAGGTTAAGGATTGATGGTTAAAACCGCTTCAACCATGTTACCGCTGGGAACAGTTGCACCTGACTTTTCCCTACCCGATGTCAGTACCTCTACCCCAATCCGTTTAGCCACTTTTTCGGACAAAACGGCCCTGCTGGTGATTTTTTTCTGTCAGCATTGCCCGTTTGTGAAGCATGTGGAACAACAGTTGGCCCAAATTGGCCGAGATTATCAAGACCAGAGCTTGGGAATCGTGGCGATTAGCGCCAATGACATCATCAGCCATCCCACTGACGACCCGGCTCATCTTCAGGCCATGAGCGATCGCCTCGGATTTGCATTTCCCGTCTGTTACGACGCCACCCAGGCTGTGGCCAAAGCCTATACTGCCGCCTGCACTCCGGATTTTTTCTTGTTTGATGGCGATCGCCATTTGGTCTATCGGGGTCAACTCGATGACAGCCGTCCAGGCAACAATAAACCCGTTACAGGGGCAGATCTGCGACAGGCAATTGACCAGGTGCTGCGGGGTGAAGCGGTCAGTCCAGACCAAAAACCCAGTATTGGTTGCAATATCAAATGGACACCCGGTAACGAACCGGATTATTTTGGTTAATTTATTGATTTGCACCCATGTTTAGCTCCCCGCTCCCCCAACCCAGCTCTGCCGCCGACGAAGTTTGGAAAGCCCGCATCGATCAGTTTGCCCAGGCCCATCAACAGGAATTGGCAGCCCTCGCTTGGGGCATGTATCAGCAAGACCCCGACTCCACCAATACCCTCGGCATTGATATCAAATCCCCGCCCCGTTTTGTTACCTGTGGCCGGGACGCCCTCGATCGCCTCAATCAGGACGTAGGGTTGCACCTTCAGGAGATGCTCGGGATTCGAGACAATTACAACCCTGAAACCGAGGTGTTGTTACTGGTAATTGGTGAGGGCCAGCTCAAGCTGATTTATTTTGAACCCGAGCAGCCCCCCGCTGATTGTTTTGCGCAACTGGGTCTGACAGTGGCGGAATTGATGGATCAGCTTGAGGCGGACTTGCAGCAGCGCTTTGCTTGATAGACCTGAAACGGCTTTCCGAGATCTTTACTTGTGGTCATTACTGTGGCGTTTACCACAGTTTCAATCGCTGTCATTATGACCAAAAAAGTAATAGCTGCCTCAATTCGGCGAACCGCTTTAACTCAAAAACAGCGCGATCGCCAGCGCCAGCCTGACCCAAAATCGACTGCCTATCCAGTTTCCAATCCACCCACTGGCGCAATTATGGATAATGTCACCGCTGCGCCGGAAACTAGCGCGACAGTGCAAGCCAAACTCACCATTGGTGAGCCGGGGGATAAATATGAGCGAGAAGCGGATGCAATGGCCGCTCAGGTCGTGAGCCAGATCAATCAACCGGGGGGTTTAGAAGTGGTTGCGCCTAAAGCAGAGGAGCCTGCAAGCCCCACCGTTCAGCGACTCGTTACCGCCAATGGAGGAGGAGCAGCCAACGGTGAATTTGAGAGCACGCTTAATCAAACCCTTGGGAAGGGTCATCGTTTAGATAGCAACCTACAGGCCAAGTTGGGGACTGCGATGAATGCAGATTTCAGCGGTCTTACGATCCACACAGATCAGACCGCCGATGTGATGTGTAAGTCCATTGGAGCGCGGGCGTTTACGACGGGCAGTGATATCTATTTTGGTCAGGGGGAATATCAACCCAGCACGTCCCAAGGTCAGTTTTTAATTACCCACGAAGCAACCCATTCCATGCAGCAGGGGGCGGCGGATGTGCAATGCAAGCCGATGGTAATTCAGCGCACTGGCCTCACGGATGCGAGTGGATTCTTAACAGGACAAAACACTTCAGGCGCAGGGCGCAGTCGTTCGAGTGGAGACCATGCAGCGGCAGATCGGGTTGTGGGGGGAACCACAAGACCGACAACGAAGGAAGCAGCAGCAGAGGTGAACGGACCAGTACTCGACGAGTTGATGAATTTTCTTCAGGGGCGCTCTGGTCGGGAGGGCACAGAGCACTTTAACTATACTTTCGAGGATCTTGTTCGATATTCCCAAGGAGAATTCACCAGTGAGAATGCGGAGTTCTTACGACATTGTAAATTCTACAAAGATAATTACCAGTCGATGATTTTCATTTATGACAACTTTGTTGATCCTGCGAATGCCCAAAGTGAAGTCAATGTGTCTCACAGTGTACGCCAAAATATTATGCAGCGGATTACTGCGGAACAGCAGGAGGCAGCGAGTCGGGGTTTAGAAATGGGTTATGGGATTCCGGGTATCTTCGATGAAGCCCAAGCAGAGATATATAAATTGACCATACAGATGGCAATGCGCATGGATGGTGCTAATGCGAGTCAGGCAGAGACAACACAAGAATATGTAGATGCAAGGACAGGGGGGAATAAGCCGGAGAAAAAAGGCGTTAGTGGTTTCCGTGCTATAGGGCAAATTATTACAGGCAGTGGCCATGGTGTATAAGCTTGAGCAGATTGTTGGGTTCAACGGGGTCTGACGGTGGCGGAATTGATGGCTCAGCTTGAGGCAGACTTGCAGCAGCGCTTTGCTTAAAGTCACTCAACAATTTCCCAGGCCCTTTACTTTTGGTCGTTACAGTGGAGTAGTGCTCTCTCACTTCAATCGCTGTCATCATGGCTCAAAAAGCAACTACTCCCCTCACTCAACGAAGCACCTCAACTCACAAACAGCGCGATCGCCGACGCCAGCCTAACCCTGCCTTGCCCGCCCATCCGGTTTCCAATCCCCCCGTTGGCGCAATTATGGACAATGTTACGGCTGGGCCAGAAAGCAGCGCGACGGTGCAAGCCAAACTCACCATTGGTGAGCCCGGCGATCAATATGAGCGGGAAGCCGATGCGATGGCTGCCCAAGTGGTGGGCCAGATCAATCAGCCGGGAGGGTTAGCCGTGGTTGCTCCCCCAACAAAGGAGCCAGAACCGGGAGGACAAACAGTGCAGCGCCTTGTAACCGCTGACGGGGATGGGCCGGTCAACCCTGAATTTGAGAGCACATTGCAATCCACTTTGGGGAAGGGTCATAGTCTGGATGACACCCTGAAAACCAAGTTGGGGACTGCGATGAATGCAGATTTCAGCGGTCTGACGATCCACACGGATCAGACCGCCGATGTGATGTGTAAATCCATTGGGGCACGGGCGTTTACAACCGGGAGTGATGTTTATTTCGGCAAGGGTGAATACCAACCCAGCACACCCAAAGGCCAGTTTTTGATTACTCACGAAGCGACCCATTCGATGCAGCAAGGGGCGGCGGATGTGCAGCGTAAATCCCTCCCCAATTCAGGGGCGATGGTGATTCAACGAGATATCATCACCAGTAAGGGGGCGCCTGTCTATGAAAAAGATGCAATGCTCTTCTTAAAAAAGAAAGGAATTGCCCCGGACATCGCCGAGAGAGTAGTCAAATCATGTCTCAAGTCTGGGCAGCATACCCTGGGGAACTTATTGGCTTACGCAAGGGTAGCATCAAGGCCCGTGCCACAGCCCATACAGCAACCCATACAACAGCCACAGCAACCCATACAACAACCCGTCGCACCGCCCCAGCTTCTGAGTGTACAGCAGGGACTTCAAGATGTAGTTGGTTTGAATAACGTTCCTGAAGATGAGGATCAATCACTCTCGCCAGAATTAGGGCAGAATCTCAATCTGCCCAATATGGAGGAGATTGGCCAGAATTCCTTCTTTAATCCCAATGAATCTGCGGTGGAGTATGACTTTGGAGTCAATTATGTTGATGAGGAAAATGAGTCTGCCCCCAGGTTATATGGACCTCAGGAACAATCTCAAGACGAACCTTATGACCAAAAAGTCAAAGGTGCTCTGGACTACGAACCCGGTCCAGAGCAGCCAAATGTCCCCTACGACAAATTGCCCACAGGCACCATTCAAGATATTCAGAAATACTTGAATGAAGCGGAAAAGGCCAAGGATATGGGTGCAGTTCAACTCGGCTATACCCCAGAGGTTGTGAAATTTATTGATATGGATAAATTAACGCTTTTAACTGCTGAATCTGATGAAATTCCCATCCTATACCGGGGTTTCCGGTATATGCCCGAAGCCGCAAAAAAAACAGTATTGGAAGGAGAAACCATATCGGGGAAGGCCCGCAACGACGGCGAGATGGATTTAGCGTCAGCACAGGAGGATTTTAAACAAATGTACCTGAGCGATGAGAACGACCTAATGCAAGACAAGGAGGAAAAGTTCACGAAGCTACGCAACGCTGTTGGGAGTCACAAAGGGTCTGGGCATAATGAAAGTAACTTTGTGGGGACTTCGGCAGATCCAGATTATGTTTTGGGCTGGCTTTCGCCGTCTCCCAGTAAAGAATTTGAGTCTTACTCCATCGCGGTTGCGATCGTGCCCAAAAAGACGGATCTGTTATTCAGAAGTGTAGATTTGGTGCTCAAGGCTGGGTGCGGCATCACCACAGAGAATGGCATCTGGCGAGATACGGAAGATGAATATTTATTCCCTGGTGGGTATTCTTCTGATCAAGTGGTGGGTTATGTCACTCTGAAATATCAGAAACAGAAGTCTGCTCCTGAAGCGGACGTCTTTGACAATGATGAATCCTTACAGGAGTTCTATAAGTTCAAGGCAAAGCAAGCGGAGCTGAATAATAAAAACCCCCAAGGAGATAAACAGGGAGATGAAGATGATCAATATCAATACGCGCTGTATCATTTGTCACGTAAACGTGAGCTAGAGATCCAGCGAGACCAACAGCAGAAAATCGTAAAAAATGGCAATCCTATGATGCAAGTCTTTGCCAAGAAAAAGGTTCAAGAACTCAATAACCAAATTCAAGAGATTCAGAGCACCCATCTTCAGGATATCCCCCCTGACCTAGATAACCATGTTAACGATCTTGCAGTACTGCGGGAGACAGAGGTTAAATTGGCAAAGAAAGTTGCCAAAGGCGTTGGACCGATGGCGACGATTGGGCTCAAGGCGGAAATTAACCAGCTGAAGGATCGCCTCGGATTACCCAAGGAATTTACAACCATCAGCGAATCTGAGAAAGCGGCCCTGGCAAACAAAAAAGAGCCCAAGGTCGATAAAAGCCGGTATAAGAGTCGCCAGGATGAAATTTACATCAAGAAAAAGGTTTTGGTTGGTGGCATTCACGAAACCTTATTGATGGAGCACGAGACTAGCAAAGATCTAGTGGTCTGGAAGCCAGAGGAGCGATCGAGTATGCGTGCTTCTGAGCAGGGGGGCTCGGGATTGGCTTTCGAGATTCTGGGGGATAATTTATCGCCCAAGGCAATCTCAATGGAACTCTATCATCCCGGTCTGCAAGCATGGCAAGCTGGGACAATCCAGCCCTTCCAGGAATCCGATTCTGAAGCAACCAAAAAACTGCAAAATCGTAATATAGATTTGGAGCTTAACCCCGACCAAGTCGGTCAAATGTTGGCTCACCTGATTGCGGATTGGACAATTGGGAATTACGACAATCACCCCGATCAATTTTTGGTCGGTAAAGATGGTTCCATTATTGGCTTAGATAAAGGTCAAGCCTTGAAGTATACCTATGAAGGGACTGAAGGCAGTCTACAAGACCGGATCAATAACTTGGCGCTTGAGAAACTCGATGAATCCGCTTTTGTGAAGAATGTGCCTTTCCCTAATGTCGAAACAACTCCCATTAATGAAGATTACTATGCAATAACCCGGAAGCTTATTGCTCAAATCAAAAATGGCAGTTTAGAGGTGAATTGGAATGAGCCACACCTCTTGAATGCCCTCGACTTTGCCACTCAGCTGAATGCGAATAAGGTGCAAGAGCATTTTGAAGGCCTCGCTAATGAGAAATTTGACGGGCATCAAGATCAGCTTTACGACGCGATCGCGAAGCGAGCCAATCAAATCAAAGCTCAACTGAAGCAAACCTTGGGCTCTGACAAAGTCCCGGTCAGTTTTGATAACTAACCCATATCTGGTGCATCAAAGAGGGGGATAACTTGACGGTCGAGTGGTCGGTCTTGCCCCCCTCGAATGATGCTCATCCCCATCTCATATAACATTGTGAGAATCAGATGGGACTTTGCAGATGCGTTACAGTCAGCGTTTGCTCCGTCTCGCTATCCCAAACCTACGATTGGATTGCAATCGTATCCAGACGCTTAGTTAGGGAAGCAATTGTTGTCCTGCGCCTCCTCAATACAGCTAGTGTTAACTCATGACACGCCCTAAATTGTATTTCTGATGTATTTCTGAGATCTTTACTTTTTGGCCATACAGTTCAAAGCGATCCGGTTGGCTTAGAATCACCCACTCCTCAGTATTACGTCCCCATGTCCAGCTTCCCCAACATCCCCGCCATCTCCCAATCTCGCCAACCCCTTTACAACGCGATCGCTTGGGTACATGCCGTTCTCACCCATCACCTTGACGCTCATGAGGGTGAAGCCCCTGCGGCTACTCCGCCCCCTTGCCCTAGCCTGGAGCACCTCAGCCAGCATCTAGGTCTTTCTCCCTTTGAAGCCAAAATTGTGCTGCTCTGTGCCGCGATGGAGCTGGAGCCAAGCTGTGCGGCGCTCTGTGCCCAGATCGCCCGCAATCCCCAAAAACCCTACCCCACCTTGGGGCTAGCCCTACAAGTTTTTGCCGATGCTGACTGGGATATCCTGGCAGTCCATCGTCCGCTTTGGACTTGGAAACTCCTGCAAGTCGAAGAGCATCCCAACCCTACCCAAGCTCGTATTGCCCTAGAGCATCGCATTTTGACCTATCTCTTGGACGTGCAGTCCCTAGACCCCAAACTCCAAGCCTGGATGCAGCCTTTGGGCGGTGGTCTGGCGGATCTTGCCCCCTCGCAAGTTCAAATTGTTCAGCGTGTTGTGAACACCTGGCAATCTGGCAAGCTTGCCCTTGTGCAACTCTGTGGCTCAGATGAGCTAGCGAAACAGGCGATCGCTCAAATTATTGCCCAGAGTTTGGGGTTGCAAATTTATCGACTGCAAGCCAGTACGCTCCCGCTGACGATACCTGAGCTGGTAGATCTTAAGCAACGTTGGCATCGAGAAGCAATCCTGAGCCAAGCCATTTTGTTTATTGACTCCGATCGCAACCCGGCGTCAAGCTCTGGGCAGATTGAGCCTCTCACCCTCTGGACAACTGACCTCAATGTGCCCTTGATCTTAAGTAGCTCAGAACGTTTTGCGGTCAGACAGCGCACAACGCTCACCTACGATGTGGCCAGCCTCACCCATCTGGAAAAACGTACAATTTGGCAGCAGAATCTCGGCGATCGCGCCGCCGAACTTAACGGTCAACTGGAGCCGATCATCGCCCAATTCAATCTCAATAGTCATATGATCCAAGCGGCTTGTGCCGCTACCCAAAAGATCCCCTTAGAGACCCTGCCAGAAACTCTCTGGGACTATTGCCGGAGTCAAGCCCGTCCCCAACTGGAGCACCTGGCCCAACGCATTGATTGCCGTGCGAGTTGGAATGACTTGATTTTGCCCTCGCGAGAGAAAGCCGTTTTACATGCGATCGCCACCCAGGTGAAGCGGCGAGCGACGGTGTATGAAGCCTGGGGGTTCTCCCAGAAAAGCTCACGGGGTTTAGGGATTAGTGCCCTCTTCGCTGGCCCCAGTGGTACCGGTAAAACGATGGCTGCTGAAGTTCTGGCGCAGGAATTCAACCTGGATCTCTATCGTATCGATCTCAGTGCCGTGAGCAGTAAATATATCGGTGAAACGGAGAAGAATCTGCGGCAGATTTTTGATGCGGCGGAATCGGGTGGTGCAGTATTGCTTTTTGACGAAGCCGATGCACTTTTTGGTAAGCGGACTCAGGTTGCCAGCAGCCACGATCGCCATGCCAACTTAGAGGTGAGCTATCTGCTCCAACGGATGGAAGCCTATCAAGGCCTAGCAATTTTAACCACAAACCTCAAGGAATCCCTGGATCAAGCCTTTATCCGTCGGCTCCGGTTTATCTTGAATTTCCCCTACCCACAAGCAGCAGCTCGGGCAGAGATTTGGTCCCGCATCTTCCCCACCCAAACTCCAACGCAAAATCTCGATTACGAACGCTTAGGTCAACTGGATATGGCGGGGGGGAATATCCGCTCCATTGCCCTGAATGCCGCCTTTATCGCGGCCGATGCCCAACACCCCATTACCATGCAACATATTTTGCAAGCCGCCCAGGCGGAATGTACCAAGATTGGGCGCTCTCTAACCAATAACGAAATTCGGTATTGGTTTGAGTAAGCAATGGTCATCTGTAACTCACGTTACAGAACCCAGCCACCCGCAATACCCGTGCGATAATCAGCGATATACGTGTGAGTAAAGAGCTGACCATGAGTGATGCCCCTTCAACTTCAACCCTTCAATGGGGGACGCCGCTGCAACCCCAAGGCAAACGTCTGCTGCTCCTGGGTTCAGGGGAACTGGGGCGTGAAGTGACCCTGGAAGCGATGCGGCTCGGTATTGAGGTGATTGCGGCGGATGCCTATGCCCATGCGCCTGCTATGCAGATTGCCCATCGCAGCCATGTGATTGATATGTTTGATGGGGCACAGTTGCGATCGCTGGTGTTGGCTGAAAAACCGGATTGGATTGTGCCAGAGATTGAGGCGATCGCAACTGATACACTCCAAGCGTTAGAAACGGAAGGCTGGCGGGTGATTCCTACAGCCCGCGCCACCCAACTGACCATGAACCGCGAAGGCATCCGTCGTCTGGCGGCCGAGGAGTTGGGTTTGAAAACCTCGCCCTATCGCTTTGCCCACACCAAAGCAGAATATGAAGCGGCGATCGCGGAACTAGGCTTGCCTTGTGTGGTGAAGCCGATCATGAGTTCATCGGGCAAGGGCCAAACCATGGTGCGGTCAGACTACCAGATTCAGCAGGCTTGGGACTATGCTCAAGCGGGAGGGCGCAAGCAGGGCACAAGTGTAATTGTGGAGGGCTTTGTGGCCTTTGACACTGAGATTACGCTACTGACCGTACGCGCGGTGGATGGGACGTTCTTTTGTCCTCCCATCGGTCATGTTCAGGTCGATGGGGACTATCGAGAGTCTTGGCAGCCTTGTAATCTCTCCACCCAGACCCGTCAAAAGTGTGAGACGATCGCAGGCAAGATTACCGATGCCTTGGGGGGCTGGGGCATTTTTGGTGTGGAGCTATTTATTGAAGGCGATCCAGCGGGTGAGCAAACCGTGTATTTCAGTGAGGTGAGTCCCCGACCCCACGATACAGGCATGGTAACGATGATCAGCCAAATCTGCTCGGAGTTTGAGTTGCATGCACGGGCAATTCTCGGTTTGCCCATTGGTGAGATTCAACTGATTGGGCCGGGAGCCTCCGCCGTAATTTTGGCAGAAGGGGTGAGTGACACACCCACATTTACCGGCATGGCAGAAGCGTTGCAAGTGCCCACTAGCAAACTTCGACTGTTTGGCAAGCCCACCTGTCGGCCGAAACGGCGGATGGGGGTGGCGTTGGCGTTGGGAACGACAACAGATGAGGCACGGCAGCGGGCCCATGCTTGTGCAGAACGGGTTAAAGTGCATTAGGCATTTGAAGCTTTGGGACTTGAGCTAGGGGCTGTCGTCAGTTAGAGCTCAATCTCTTGCTGTGACTGACTTACAGCCCCGATTCTGTTTTTGGGGTCGGGCGCTCTATCGCTTGGCCCATAAGGCGTCTGGTTTTAACTGATGACACGTCCTAATCCACATAGATGACACGTCCTAATCCACATAACCGATCAATAATCCAAGCTAGGGGCTGTCGTCAGTTAGATTTCAAACTCTTGCTGCAACTAACTTACAGCCCCTTTTCCTGTTTCTAAGGTCGGGCGTTCTACCCCTTGTACCGTTAGGCTTCTGGTGTTAACTGACGACACGCCCTAAATCACAGTTCAATCCAACCAATATTGCGTCTCTTCTCGGGAGAGCGATCGCCCAACTTTGATACCTTCCGACTTCGCTGCAGTCAGGATATGCTTCATCATTACGGGTTCACCCGCATCGGCGGCAATAAAGGCTGAGTTTAGGGCAATAGCGCGAATATTCCCCCCAGCCATATCCAATTGTCCCAGCAGTTCATAATCCAGTCCCTCGGTCGGGGTTTGACTAGGGAAGATGCGGGCCCAAATTTCGCTACGAGACGCCTTTTCAGGATACGGGAAGTTGAGGATAAAGCGGAGACGACGAATAAAGGCTTGATCTAAAGAATCCTTGAGGTTGGTGGTTAAAATTGCCAGACCTTGGTAGGCTTCCATGCGTTGGAGCAAGTAGCTCACTTCCAGGTTGGCATGGCGATCGTGACTATTTTTGACTTGGGTGCGTTTGCCAAAGAGGGCATCGGCTTCGTCAAAAAGCAACACCGCCCCGCCCGACTCCGCCGCATCAAAAATCTGGCGCAGGTTTTTCTCTGTTTCACCGATATATTTACTGCTCACGGCACTGAGATCAATGCGATAAAGATCCAGTTTGAATTCCTGCGCCAGAACCTCGGCGGCCATGGTTTTGCCGGTACCACTCGGGCCAGCAAAAAGGGCACTAATCCCAAGACCCCGTGCGCTTTTGCTGGCAAAGCCCCAAGTTTCGTAGACCTTGGCCCGCTGCTTCACTTGCCGGGCAATAGTGCGAAGCATCTCTTTCTCGCGCTGGGGCAGAATCAGTTCATCCCAAGTGGCGGTGCAAGGGATGCGTTGCGCTAGATGTTCGAGTTGGGGGCGGGCTTGGGTACGGCAAGAGTCCCAAAGTCGATCGGGCATATCCGCAGGGTTAACGTCTTGCATCGATGCACAGACTGAGCGAATAGTATGGCTGTTGAGATTAAACTGGGCGACGATCGACTCTAGTTGGCCATTGAGTTCGGTGGCGCGATCGCCCAGATATTGCCCCCAAAGGGTGCGTTTTTCAGCATGGGGCAAACTGGAGAGTTCATAGGTGAGAGAAGCGCGTCCCGGTAAGGATTGACGAGATGATGTGCTAAGAATCAAAGGAATCTCCAGATCGTTTAGCCAAGCAGCCAGCGCCTGCTCTCGTTCAGCCTGGGGGCTAGCTCCACGAGCCTGGGCAATAAAGAGCACCCCACGGCTGAGCATAGCTTCCCGGAGCCATCGTTGTTTCAGACTATAGTTGTCGTGGGGGTTGGTGGGTAAAATCCCCGCTTGTAGTTGGTAGAGGCCAAACCCCAACTGTTGAGCAATGGCTTGGGCGATCGCTATTTTCATGGGTTGTTCAAAGCCGCAGAGCTGCAATGCTAAGAATTCACCGCCTTTCCAGGTTCGAGCGACCTGTGTCACAATCTCCGCTTGGGAAGGGGGCAAATGTAGGGCTGCTGCACTGAGCATGGGGGTAATCCAGCCCTTAAGCTGATTGTCTAAACCGCTGACTCCCAAGAGATAGTTCAAAATACGCGGGTCGAGGGCAATACGGGCTTGGGTGGGGTTGGGTTGAGCCTCCAGAGTGAGCAGTTGCCAATGGAGCAATGGCCGTTGGGAATCAAGTAAAGTCCAAGTAGCGTCAGGGAATAAACTAAGGGCCAAACCAATAGTGGGATAGGGTTGTTGAGGGTTTCCGGCCAGACGCGCAAACAATTGCGCACATGCTGGTTCTAGATCCAGAGCTGCACAGAGCAGAATCACTTTTTCTTCAAATGCGGAAAGACCAAACAGTCGGCTCAATTGTTTTAGGGACGGACAAATTGGCGGGGTCTCTGGAATGGGTTCGGTGGTCTCGGGTTCTAGACAAGCTTGGAGCATGGCGTAAATCCAAGCCGTGGCTTCATAGAGTTGCTGGAGATTTTGAGTGGGTGAGGTTTCAGGAGCAAATGTCATCAGAACTACTTTAATCAGTGAAGGGCAAACAACTACATAAACAAGATTCTTATTTCAATCCTCCACCTCATCTTGGAGATTGTAAATATATAAAATGTTACCTATTTTGGCATTGTTTTTTGATTCAAATGATGCAAAAAAATCTCCGATCTCCATTCATGAAATATCCAAAAAAGATCAATGCAATTCTTATAAGATCTTGCAGATCAAAGAGTCTCATTTCATGAATTAGATCTAACCTGCTTTATTCATGACAATTCCGAAAAATCGCTGAAAGCTTCTTCTGAAGAGCACTTTAGCGATTTGCTCAAAAAACAGTGTGTTTTTGGGCTGTCCAGCCAGCATAGATTACAGCGGCTGGCGAATAATTCAGGCTAATACAAAATCCTCGAAGCAGATCGCTCCAATTTATGCCAACTCCTACACTCACCCTATGAGAAAAAATTGTATTTCTCAATTGGAGACAGATTTATCCTCTTTGATTAACCTCTAGTTGTTCTTTGGAGTCCAGCCAAATCTTCTGTATGTCATATCTATTGACTGACTGCCTGTAAGGTGTTCAATAAATTATACTGGTTCGAAAAAGATAATATCAAACTTCACTATACACTCTTGATTCTATCTTTTTGTTACCCAACGCCCTTATATCCCAGAGCAGTTGACATCTCGATAATAAGATTTTTATGAACTTCAGTTCGCATCACATTAAATGCATCACATATTTCACCAATGACTTTTTTATGACATTCTGGCACTGCTTTGGAAAAATCACCCAACTTGAGATTTGCTGCTCCTCCGACGGTATTAGCCTTCTGCATGATGTTTGCACGGGTTTTACTTTCGATATTGATCATTTTGGGAGCAGAATGGGGAATATAGGTGCTGTAAAAATCACCGATATCCAACGCGCCTTTATAGTATTTTCTGATAAACTCAACATTCTCTCCAAAGAAATGTTCATCAGCAAATGCTTGTAAGATTGCCATCGACTTGTTATTGAAATAGATATCTAGAGCTTGGTTCTGCACAAAATTCATGCGATCTTCAAGATCCTTGGCCTCCGGTGAATCGGTACGCTGGATCATGGTCTCCTGCCGTTGCACCTGTCCTCCTAATTCCACAGTTGCGGAGGTTGTCTCAATGCCCGAGTTTTGACCTTGGGGCTTCAGTTGTAGACCACTCGCTGAAGTTTCTGAGGCAGAACCGGACGTGTTGATCTGCCGCACCACATCCTTGGCAACAGTATCTGCTTCTTGTTCGTACTTATCTCCCACTTCACCGATCGTGAGTTTGGCTTGAACGGGCATCGTGGATTCTGAGGCAGTGGTGATGTTGTTCATAATCGCACCCTGGGGCAAGTGCAAGGCACTGGTGGCGGCATTGGGTTTGGATTGCTGTTTTTTATCGCGCTTAGTCTGAACGGTGGGAGCTTGCCAGGTGGGTTTGTGGGTTTGGGTTTTCATGGCTTTTCAATGATGAAGTGCATTCGCTGAAGCAACTGTTCCACACCAATGCACGGGTGCAACTCAGATGTGTTCATCATGGCAAACCATTCTCAGCTCGCAAATATAGAAAACCTCATAAATTGTGTCTAATTCATCCAGTCAATAATCCCGGCCTATTGAGGCGGCGACTCCAGCCCGTTATTAGGCTGAAGCTCTGCACAATCGTCTGCTGGCGTTGTATTGACCACCACATTGTCATAACCCGAGAGCGTCAATAACTCTGTAATCGCCGTCGCTGCTCGCTCATTCGCCCGTTCCAAAATATCCTGCTCACAAGCGGCAATATCCAACTTCGCTAACGCTTCCCGCTCTGCAAGGGTTTGCAACTGTGGCGCCACATCTGGGCCCAGGCTCAAGAAACCGCGATTGTAGTCATAAACCTGCGATCGCCCCACATCAACCAAGCGATCCAGAATTTGGGGCGGTGGCAACTGTACCGTAAGTTGTTCCGCCGCCACCTGCACATCGGTAGCATCTAACTGTGAGAGGTCAATCCCCGCCCTCACCTCACCATAGGCAATATATAAAAGCTTGGTGGTGCCAACCACCACATCCCCCCAAACCCGATCTTGAGACGTGGGTACAACGGTTTCCAGGGAATAGACGGCTGTGGTGAGTTCACTGGCTTCACGGATGCTTTGGACAATCAGGGTGGGCGCATCCACTACTGGCTCAGCTTCTCGCACCGAGAGCCAACGCCCCGCCCCTGCCCAGAATGCTCCGCCGCCCCGCAAGATAAGGATTAAGGTCAACAAAGCCAATGTGGTTATGCTGCCACCCGTGAGCCACAATAGTTTATTCAGGTGTTTCACGATGATTCCCTATCCCCCCTACACCCGACCTCCACTCTTTGGATACAACGCGCTGGTTATCCTCCGGAGTGGAATCGGTTTGTTGTCAATATTGTGGCGCAATCAGGTGAAGCGTTGCTGTTCATTGGGGCGCGATCGCCCTAGCAATTCTGTATTGATAGCTTAGCCCACCTCAGGTGATCTCCTGTTGCGCTCTCATGCTTTGATAGATGAAGACGTCTATGCCTTTTAATTGCGTGAGTAGTTAGTTTTGTTTTTCTCATCATCACCACAGCAATGAACGGACTTTGGCTCATTATTGGCGTGTTGGTTGTTAGCCTGGGCTGCTGTGTGTGGCAGCAATATCAACTGCGCCACCAAATCACCCAATTGACGAATTTGTTACCAGGGGGATTTGGCACAGCCTCAGCGCTTTCACCGTTATATCGACTCCGACGGGGGATTGAAGAACTCACCAGCAGTCAGCAAGCGATCGCCTCAGAGCAAGCCCTTTGGCAATCTCTTCTCGAACTTGCGCCCTTGGGCTATCTCCAGGTGGATCAAGACAATCATCTACTCTGGTGTAATCCCGCAGCCCAGACATTATTGCGAATTGAACGCTGGCAAGCGGGCCAATCCCGACTCCTCATTGAAGTGGTGCGCTCCTATGAACTCGATCGCCTCATTGAAAAAACACGCCAAACCCAACAATCGCAACAGCAAACTTGGGTCTATCAGATGACCGAACTGTTGTCATTAGATCGTAGTCCAAAGGATGCCCAGATCTATGAAGTCGCTTTAGAATCAAGCACCGTTGCCCTACCGCAGCGTCAGGTGGGGGTGTTTGTACAAAACCGTCAACCGATTGTGGATGCACTCCAAGCCCGCGATCGCACCTTTTCTGATCTCACCCATGAGTTGCGTACGCCTTTAACTGCCATCCGGTTAGTCGCTGAAACCTTACAACCCCGCCTCCAAGATCCTGAGCAGGGCTGGGTGTCGCAAATGCTCCAGGAACTCGATCGTTTGATGCAACTGGTCGAAGATGCCCTTGATCTGAGTCGTTTAAGCGTTGAACCAGAACAGGCTTTAAACTACGAACAAGTACCACTACGCTCCCAAGTCGAATCGGTTTGGCAGACCCTGAAACCCCTCGCTGACCAGTATCAGGTCACATTGCACTATCAAGAAGACCCCAACGGACTCCAAGTGGCTGGTGATGCACGGCGTCTGATGCAAGTTTGGTTTAATTTACTAGACAATGCCCTCAAATATAGCCCCGATCATGGAGAAATCGTATTCGATGTTACAGCAGAAACCGAACAAATCTGCATCAACATTATTGATCGAGGCAGTGGATTTAAAACAACGGATTTAGCCCATGTTTTTGAGCGTTTATATCGCGGTGATCCGTCTCGACTCCGGGCAATGAGCAACAGTTCTAGCGAACATGCCAAGAAAGCTGGAAGTGGTTTGGGTCTATCAATTACCCAACAAATTATTCAGGCTCATGGCGGTGAGATCACTGCCCAGAATCACCCCCAAACCCAAGGGGCTTGGTTGCAAGTTAAATTACCGAAATTTCATTGACTCTTAACGTTGATTTGCTATCAATAGAAGTATTCAAAATACAATCAGCGTGCACCTGACTCACTTTGCTAGGTCGATTGAGACTTAATTGCATCGATAGTCGTCTGATTGGCCCATTCCGTCATTCCTCCACCATGCGCCTAAACACCCCACTCGCTTTGCCCCAAACCACCCCCAACTCGCTGGAGCGGGCGCTGCAACAGCTTACCCAAGACGTTTTGCGGATGGGGGCTTTGGTGGAGCAGTCTTGTCGTTTAGGCCATCAGGCCTTGTTTGAGCAAGATATCAGCGCGATCGAGATCCTCAACCCCCTTGAATCCAAGATCGATCGCTATTACCGTCAAATTGAACTCGATTGTGCTCGGCTGATGGCCCTCCAGCGGCCGGTGGCTCAGGATCTGCGCTTACTGAGCGCTTTTATGCAGTTGGTGCGCGATCTGGAGCGCATTGGGGATTATGCCCAAGATTTAGCAGAATTGTCTCTGAAGCTGCTACCCTACCCATTGCATCCGAGCATGACCGAGATTGCCCAAATGTCAAAACAAACCCAGGGGATGCTAGCCGTTAGTCTGGTGGCGTTGGCTGACCTCGACCCTAGCGCTGGTCAACGGCTTAAGGTAATGGATGATGTGGTAGATGATGCCTATGATCGACTCTACGACTTGCTGGCTCAGGTACGAGATATTCGCGGCACGATCGAGCCAATTTTGCTGCTGGTGCTGGTAATTCGACATCTGGAGCGGATGGCGGATCATGCCACGAATATTGGTCAGCGGGTTTCGTATATTGTGACCGGGCAGCGGCATTAAATATGAAACCCCCCTTGCGAAGGAGGTCGGCGCAGCCAGGGAGATTAAAAAATATCTGCTGGATCAGCGGCACTGAGCTTACGGACTGCGATCGCGCCTGAGCCTGCACACATCACGAGCGTCAAAATCCAAACCGTCAGGGCTTTGGTGAGGGTCATGGCCATGGGTAAACTGGTCGCTTGCCGGGTTAAGACATATAAGCCACTGGCAATGCCCAAACCTGGTGCATAGCCAATCAGGGCGAGGATCAAGGCTTCTTGAAACACCACGGTGAGTAGATACCCATCGGTATAGCCCATCGCCTTGAGCGTGGCATATTCGGGCAAATGATCTGCCACATCGGTGTAGAGAATCTGATAGACAATCACCACACCGACAATAAAGCCCATCGCCGCCCCCAAGGTAAACACAAAGCCGATGGAGGTGCTGGTTTGCCAGTAGTTTTTCTCAAAATTGATAAAGTCTTCGCGCGAAAACACCAAGACATCCTGGGGCAATTTGGCATCGATCGCTTGTATCACGGCTTCAACATTTGCGCTGGGCTCGGTTTGAATCACGCCGATTTCGATAGAGCCGCGATCGCGCTCCGGAAAAATGCGTCGAAAATTGACGTCGCTAGTGATCAAGTTGCCATCGGCCCCAAATGATGAGCCCATCTCAAAAAGGCCTCCCACACTTAAGCGTCGCCCTGCCGCCTCGGTTTCGACTGTGCCATTTTGCGCAAACAATTCAGCCACTGGGCCAAACTCGGGCCGAGATGCCGCATCAAAGAGCACCACATCCGAGCGCTTAACCTGTGCCAAGTTCTCCGCCACCCCTGGTAGGTTGAGAATATTATGAGCTGGATTGATGCCAATCACCATAATGCCTCGGGTGGCTTTGGTTTCCGGATTTTTCCAGAGCGCAAAATCCAGATACATCGGATGAATGGACTCGACCCCCTCAATGGCTAGGGTCTGGTACAAGCGCCGCTGGGAGAACGTATCCATCGCAATTAAGGCGGTGGACTCAGGACTAATCAGAAAAATGTCGCCCTCCACCTGCTGATGCAACACCACGGAACTCTCAAACAGGGCATCCCGGAAACCAAATTGCATAAACATCAGGATGTTGGCAAAACTGATCCCAGCCATGGCGGTGAGCAAACGCATCCGTTCATGGGTCAGTTGCAACCAAGCCAGGGGGGTTTTCATCGGGATGGTTGAATAAAGAGACAGGACTTGACTGCTATGATATCGAGATTTGCTCATTCTCAGGGTGATGGAGGCTAACCACCAATGACGCAATCAACCACATGGGTCACAGAAGCACAGGGCGATTATCTAGAGCTACGCTACAAAGTTAATCAAGTTTTGTTCTCCCAGCAGAGTCCCTTCCAAAAAGTGGAAATTGTTGAAACCGACTTTTTTGGCAAGATCTTGCTCAATGATGATCTGGTTATGCTTACTGAAAAGGATGAGTTTGTCTATCACGAGATGTTGGCTCATGTGCCGCTGTTTGTTCATCCTGATCCCAAGCGAGTGTTGATTATTGGCGGAGGGGATGGGGGTACTGCCCGTGAGGTGCTGCGTCATCCTACCGTTGAATCCTGCACGCTTGTGGAAATTGACCCGGTGGTGGTGAATGCCTGTCGAGCCCATTTGCCCCAGACCGCTTGCAGCTTTGAGCATCCGAAGCTCCAATTGCAGATTGAAGACGGTGTGGACTTTGTTGCCCAAACCACTGAAATCTTTGATGTGGTGCTGGTAGATTCAACCGATCCCGTTGGTCCGGCTACCCCGTTGTTTGGCTTGGATTTTTACCGTAATGTTGTGCGCTGTCTGGCTCCCAATGGCATTGTGGTTTCCCAGGCAGAGTCACCGTTTTTCTTTGCACCGATGCAGCTAAAGCTTTTAGAAATTCTCCAGGCGTGCTTGCCGCTGGTAAGCCTCTATAACTATGGCAACATGAGCTATCCTGGCGGAACCTGGTCCTTTAGTTTTGCGTCGCAGGGTCTACACCCACTGGCGGATTTTAATTCTGAGCGCACGATCGCTTCCGGGTTGGATTTTCAGTATTACAACGGTGCAATTCACCAGGCGGCTTTTGCCCTGCCCAGTTTTGTCCGCGATCGGCTCCTGCCCTTCCTCACCCCATTACATTGACTGGATTGACTGAAGCCAAGTCAGAATTGGCATAGATTAAGGGAGGCATAACCTTACGTAGATCACTGCCAAAGTCAAAAATCCGCAGTATCCTGGAAACAGGTTGCTCCGCTGAAATCCAGTCCGACGGCTGCCATCTCTTAAATATTTATGGTCAAGACCCGAGAACAGTTTGATATTGAGATCAACGTTCAGCAAATCCTGCTGATTCTCAAGCGACGCTGGCCCTTAATTATGATTGGGGGTGCGATTGGTGCGCTCTTGGGCGGCGTACCCCCTCTGTTTGATACGCCGATCTATATCGCTGGGGGCACATTGAAGCTGGTTCCGCAAAGCTCAATTTCTGTCGCTGGAGTCAGTGAAGAAGCAGGTCTGCTCCAACCCACAAGTGCTCTGACCAACCCCTTGGCAACTGAACTCTTGGTACTGAAGTCGCGCCCGATTCTGCGTAAAGTTATCGAGCAGTTAGATCTCAAAGATCCGTTAACAGGGAGTCCCATGCCAGAAGGCATGCTGGGGCAAGACATTGATGCTGAGATTGTGACGCAGACGGATGCGATTCGTATCCGGTATACGTCGGAGCGTCCTCAGGAAGCCGCAGATGTGGTGAATCTTTTGATGGAAACCTATATTCGCCATAATATCAAAACCAACCGTGAGAAATCCGAACAGACACGGAAGTTTATTGAGAATCAACTGCCGGGTGTCAAGAAAGATCTTTCGGACGTAGAACTTGCCTTGCGCCGATTTAAAGAGCGGCATAAAATCACGTCCCTGGAGCGAGAAACCATTGTCATTACAAATTCACGATTGGAATTAGAGCGGGATATGTTGGCCCAACAGCGAGAATTGCTACAGCTAGATGCGCGCCTGAATTTTCTCAATCAAGAATTGGGTGTGACACCAGAAGAGGCGATCGCTGCCAATGCCTTAGCCCAGTCAGGGGGGATTCAGTCTGTTTATAACCAACTCCAAAATGTGGAGCAAGAGTTGGCCACCCAGCAGGCACGCTTTACGGAGCAAAATCCAACCGTACAGGCTCTACTCGATCAGAAACAACGTTTAGAAGCCTTGCTCAATGAACGGATTGAACGGGTTACGGATCAACGCATTGATGATCTGGGGCGTTTAGAAGCAGGGGCCGAGGAGCAAAACCTGCGCTCCAACCTCGTTCAGGTTGAGTTATCCCGTCTCGGTGTTGCCAAAGCCCTAACCGAACTTGAAAAGGAAGTCGCACAAAATCGTCGTCGCTCTGAAGAACTCCCCCGTTTAGAGCAAGAGCAGCGGCAGCTTGAACGACAGCTCCAAACCGCGCAGGTGACCTATGAAACGCTCTTGGCGGGTTTACAGGAAGCCCAACTCAAAGAAAACCAAGAAGTGGGGAACGCTCGCATTGTTTCTGAAGCCGTCGTTCCCACCACCCCTGTCAATGGGTCCAGTTTAGTTTCCCTGGAGCTGATTGCCGGCGGTATTCTTGGGTCTTGTCTTGGTCTTTCACTGGGGATGCTATTGGAGTTGTTAGACCGCTCTCTCCGCACTGAATATGAAGCTCGTAGTTTCTTTAAGCGGTTCCCCGTTTTGGGCACGATTCCGGCCTGGAGCCTGGAGGACTGGGAACTGGAAACCGATGTGGAGCGCCAGCGAGAGGTGAACTTTGAGCTCCCTCTATTGGAGTTGCCCATTGGCCCCGATAGTTTGCTATATCCCGTGAGTGTAGCCTACCGTCGCTTGCAAACGAACCTCAAGCTCCTCAATGTGGAACGCCGCAACCGGATCATTGCGCTCACCAGCTCTGTGCCAGGGGAAGGCAAGTCGGCGACTGCTGCCAATTTAGCCCTGATGTTGGCGAACTTGTCCCATCGCGTGTTGTTGTTAGAAGCTGATCTCTCTGCGCCACAGCAGCACAAGATTTGGAAACTGAGCAATATTTGGGGCTTGAGCAATATTTTGCAAGATCAAATTGTGCCGGAGCAAACCATTCAGTCGGTTAGTGAGAACTTGGATGTTTTGAGTGCTGGGGTGGGATCACCAGGGGTTGTGGCGCTACTCGATAGCGATCGCATGGCAACCACCGTACGTCGGTTAGCGGAAATCTACGACTATGTGATTGTCGATGCACCATCCCTCTTAGTTGCACCAGAAATTGTTTCTATTGGCCAGATTGCTGATGGCTTAATGCTGGTGGTGCGTCCTGGTGTCCTCAATAAAACGGATGCTGCCTCTGCCCAAGAAACCCTCAGCAGCACAGGTATGGAGATCTTGGGGGTTATTCTCAATGGTGTTGTCAGTATTCCGTTGCATACTCCCACCGATCAGGACGCTGAGATTGAGGAGGAGGAACCGGATACCTATATCACCGTAGCTGAAGCAGATACCCAGACAACTGAAGTGGATCGTCCTGTCGAAGAGGTGCCTGTGGAGACGATCGCTGAGCTTAATAGCAATCTCTACGAGTATGAAGAAGATGATGCAGCTATTCTCGCGCTCCTCCGTAAAGAAGCAGGCTTAGACGATGATGATGATTATCCCACCCAAGTCGAGCAACCAACCCCAACTCATCACAATCGTTGGAGTCATCCTCTCGGCATTGATGAAGAAGGAGCAACCGCGGTTGAACCCCACCGACAGCAACATTTGACTGCGGATCAACCCACCGCAGTTAATCCCCGCCGACGGACTTCCAGTGCAGCAACCCTAGATATTGAAGAGGCGGAGACTGTTGTTGAGATTAAGCAGTCCAACCCAAATGGTCAGACCAATATAATTGATGTATCCGCAAAACCCACTGATGTTCGTGACCCTTCGACCAAAGCCCAAGACACCAAGCGTTGGCTCTCTGCTATTACTCGCCCTTGGGACGATGAAGATAACTAGCTGCTGAATGTTGCTATCCACAACAAAATTGCGAGGGTCGCCACAGTTTGATTTTAATTGTGGTTAAATTTTGGAGAGACAATCGACTTGGAGAGCGCATCGGAAGCATGTTAGCCCATCTACTCGCGATCGCTATTGCTGGCGGCAGTTTAAGTTTTTACCTAGCGCTCCTGTTTGTTCCCCGGATTTATCGCCACCCGACTGATTTTGGCTGGTCTGGCCTGGGCTTGTTTTATGCACTTGTGCTCTGGGTCTGTGCTGGGCGACTTACAGGGGGTGTCTTGCTTGGCCAAACCGCCAGCGTAGCTTTGTTAATCTGGCTGGGTTGGCAAACGGCACTGTTACGTCGGGCGACAGATGCAGTTCCCCCTGAACTCCCCCAGGCTTTACTCAATAGTCCGCTTGGGCCATTAATCCAGCGTTTTCGGTCATCGGCAATGTCTCCGGTGGAAGCGCCATCTGGAGCCGATACACCCACACATGAAAACGAAGTAACCCAAACTGTTGACCAAACTTCTGGTGCTGAGACCAGCACCGCTGATGAACCTGCAACCGTATCAGATGCTTCAGAGGCGGTTACAGAACCAACGGGTTCATCCGATACACCAGAATCGCTCACTGACGCCCCCGCTGAGGAAAAAAACGAGACCCAGTCTCCAGCGACTGATGCAACAATCTCAGTCACTGAAGATTTGGATACAGCGCATTTAGATGGAGGGACAGCTCAAGATGTTGCAGTGTCACAATCTGAGCCTGCGTCACCTATCTCTGAGTCCCGGCCATCTCCAGCTAAAGTCACAACGCCTGTTGAAGTTCTGCCGCCTGTCCCTTCGCAAGATTTTTCGGATGTTCCTGAACCGGCCGTGATTACGGGTCTCCAGGATTTAGAGGATTTAGCGACATTAGAGCCGGACTCTCCTGAAGAAGAAGCGCTGGAGTCGACCGCGGATATCGACCCCCTTGCAGACGAGCTTTGGGGTGATGCAAAGGCCCCTAGCATCAAGAAAAAGCCTGAGCCCTCCCCACAACAATCCTCTGCGCCTGTGGAGCAGCCTAAAGCTGATACTGCACCTAAAACCCCGCCCTCCGAAACCATTGAAGCTGAGGTTTCCACATCCTTTGCCGATCGCATTGTGGAGGCAAACTTTAACCCAGAGGAAGAGGATATTGTAGATGTGGATGTGATTAGCAGCAGTCCACCTCAGGATAAAGAGTAGTGTTGTGGCACAGCTAACGTGAATGGCATAATAATCGCCACAACACAAATCCTTTAATTCCACCACCAATCATGCCGCTGAGCGACATAATACCCAGCCATTGCAAGGTATTGATTGCTTCGCTACGTGACACTACTTCCATCAATGTAAAATGCACAACCCAGCTTGTTCCCAACAGCATTCATGCCTATTTTTTGGCAAAGAACAATTTAACTGGTTCAACGATTGCTTGGACAGTCAAGTTCTGGGCCGCCATCAATTGAATATCCCTCCGGCGAAAGCGCTCTGAGATCATGCGCCATGCAAAAGCTCTCGTAGGCTAAACAACTGCTGATGTAGAAGCTTCCATCTTCTTTAACATTAAACACAAATGTTTGATCGATATCATTCTTAATCTTAATCGAATCATAGAAAGTTGGTTCGACATTAACTGTCTGGATAGCTGTTGCACTTGCATCAGAATATGAACTGGATAGTTGAGCAGGAGAGCTATCATTGCCGATCGGACAGTCATTATCGGGGTCATCAAATGGCTCTCCACCCAGACCAAAACCTCCTTCAGAGGTGATTTCAATAAGGTCAGACATCAGGCAACTACTGATGAATAAACTGCCATTTTCTTTGATACTAAACTCAAAGGTCTGCCCCTTACTATTCTTGAGCTTCACTGCATTGTAAAAGATTAGTTCATTGTCTACCGCTGGATTATCAATTGGACAACTATTATTTGGATCATCAAACGGATAGCCACCGTTATTTGAATATCCCGCAGGTGTAAGTGTGAAGACATCATAAAGCAGACAACTGCTAATGTAGAATGTTCCATCATCTTTAACACCCAACTCAAAAACTTGCTCATCGTTGCGCTTGAGCCTGATTTTATTGGGGATTTGGTCTAAGCTTGTTGTCTGGGCGATCGCTGTATTGAGTTCAGAAAGAGGTGTAGAAACTTGTTCAATCAGATGATTAGAGGAAAGCCTTGTATTTTGAACAGACAATTCTGTACGCCTAGCAAAGGCTGATGTTGTTAATAAAGCTGTCATACAGCAAGCTAGTAGAGTTAGTAGTATTCGCTTGGTCATCAGTTATTTTAAAAATAGAGTTTAAACGCCAAAAAATCACGAATTCCCTCAGTTTAGCCGAGATCCCCAATCCTGAAAATATACGCCTTAATCTACAGCCCCAGTAATGGTGAATGCGACCCAATTACTGGGGGCAGGAAACTTCTCTCGTGTGGCTAACATCGCCTGACGCAAGGCAGTTGCTTTATCTACACCCACATCAAGTTGTTGATAAAAAGATGTCATTAATTCTGAAGTGGGTTGATCCGGAATTGCCCAGAGCGAAACCACCACGCTGGCAGCTCCTGCACCAATAAACGCCCGCGATAGACCAATCACGCCCTCACCATTGTAAATGTCGCCATTACCCGTGTCGCAAGCACTTAAAACGGCTAGTTCTGCATTGAGCTCCAGCGGATAAATTTCGCGCACCGATAAAAAACCATCGTGCTCTCGTGAGGGCGTGAGCGCCAGCGAGTTAGCATAGCTGCTCGCTTCAAGTAGACCATGGGTGGCAAAGTGGAGAATTTCAGCGTCTTGGATTTGTTCACGAACTTGGGTTTCTGTGGCTTGAGCACCAATGAGCGGTTCGATGTCTAAAAGTGAGGCGATCGCCTTTGCTTCTACTGCTGCGCCGGGTAGTGGTGAGAGGTTGTTGCGATTTGCACTAGGACTTTTAGGAATGGCAGGCATTTTGGGATTGCCCACTACCAACGCACGGTTGCGTGGTTCGTTACGACGCTGGTTACGACGTGCTTCTGCTAACACTTGAATCGAAGGCGCAGTCAAAATGGTATGGCGCTCAATAAGCTCCACCCCATTGGCATCCTGAAGAGCAGCAAACGGGATCAACGAGATCAAATTGTCGGGGATAAACGTAACCCGAGCCTCTGGGTCATTGGGCAGATGAGCTTGGATGGGCTTAATCAGCAGTTGATGAAGGGTTTGCAAAGATTCTGTCGCCCGATTTTCTGTGGTACTTCTGACGATTTGGCGGCGGGTTGTGCGAATCAGTTTGTTGAGATCAAGACCTATCAAGGGAACAGTTTCTTGCTGAATTTCACCGTTGGGTGAAATCACCCAAATAGTAAGCGCCTTCAACTCATCCTTCGCGTAGCGCACCCAAATTCCCCAATCTCGTCGCCAATAACGGGGATATTGGTAGCTGAGACTGTATTGAACCAAGGTCGTTTTTTCGCGCTTGGCGATTTTTTTGAGGTCTTTGATGGTCGGCGGCTCAATAATCACCTCGACTGTCCCATCATCGTTGACCTGGGTATTTAAGAGTTGTAGTATCCCTTGCGATCGCCCCGTTGCTGAAGCTAGCAACGCCGCTTCAAGATTCCCCTGCTTCAGATAAGTTTCTTGCAGTAGTCGCTGGATATCATTGATTGCTGCGTAGGTATAGACATCATATTCATCGCTAATGGCATAGAAGCTAGAGCGCTGAGTTGAGGGTTGGCTTAGTGTTAGGGCCTGTTCCAGATGAGTTTGAGCCTCTGAGAGTTGATCCGCCTGTAACAGCAGAAACCCCAAACGCGCATGACTGTCTGCCAAACTGATACCGGATAATAAAGGATCATCAGAGGATAGCACTTGCTTGATGACTTGATGTGACTGTTGCTGATAGGTCAGCGCTTGGGAAAAATCGTTGTTAAAAAAGAAAAGCTCGCTTAAAGACGCTAAATCATATGCCAAGGACGACACCTCACCTAAATGCAGCGATTCTTGCTGAAATTTAATTGCTATTGCATAGTTCCCTAAATCCCGATGCATATACGACTGCTGGTCAAGAAAGATTGTTAGTTCACGGGTGTCGTTGGGCACCTGCTGACGTATCTGGGCAGTCAACTCACTAAGCAATGCCAATGCTTCATCACTTTCGCCAGCCCAGTGGAGCTGATAGGCCAAACGATAGGTAATGCTACTGACGCTATTGTGGGAGGAAGGAGGAGCGTTGAGTTGCCGTGCAAGCTCAAGAGCTTCTTCCCAGACTGCGATCTCTCGCCAGGGTTCAGACTCGTAGCTTGGGAGAATATAGGTTAGCAAACGGAGGGCATCAATTATGGCTTCCGTATCTCCTTTCTGACGGTTGAATTCTACCCATTCCTCTGCAAAGCCTAACGCCCGCTCCGAGAAAGTCGTACTCTTGATATCTTGGTAAGCCAAGATTAAATCATGGAGAACCTCAGGGCGAATTTCAGGTTTTAGGGGACGACTTAATTGTTGCTCTAAGAATTCGCGGCCAAAAGGATCTCCTAGATGATGATGAGCATCGGCCAATGTGTCAATGAACCCAAGCTCCGCCCCAAATTGAGTCATTCGAACACTTTCAAGCCGATGGGGCGGTTGACGACGCACCAGCCTTAATCCCTCCTCCGCTGCTTCTTTAGCCGCTTCAAATTGTCCGAGGTACAGCAGTGCATCCGCATAAAATTCCCAGACATCAATTTCAGGAAAAACCGTTGGATGTTGCCTTGCTTCTGCTAAATCCGCAGCAAAATTTTCAACAATCTGTTGGCGTTCCTCTCGGTAATAGTCCACTTGGCTGCGGAGGGGGGTCAGGCTGCCTTGTAAGACCAACACAAGGGAGGCGATCGCCGCAGAACGGAGTAGGTTCTTGAGCATAACTTAGAGATTAAAAAAGCGAGAAATACTCAATCTCTCGGGTCCCTTCCTGACAACTAAATGTATTGTCTTCATCTAAGATAATTGGCAACGTCACAAACGGGGGCTCGATCTTGGGTTCACTTTCACAAAGGTGTAAGCCTTCTGAACTCCATTCATAAACCTCTTCATCCGCTGCAGGCTGCACCACCACTCCGGCATAGCCCTTGAGCCCAGCAATTTGCGGGCGGGCCTCAATGACCGCGATCGCAGATTCCTCCTCAGTTCCAGCTTGAATAACCAGGGTGTATTGATAAACGCGACGATGATGCTCGGGCTGCTCAACGGGCAAGAGATTTAAATTCTCCACAAACGACTCGTTCGAGCGTTGAGCTTGGAGCGCTTCCCGGAGATAGGTGATGGCTTCTTCTTGCCAAATTTCAATATCGCGCTCTCGTTCTGAGCGATAAGCCCCCGTAAGGTCAGCCCCGGTTGCCCCACGTAAATTTACGCGGGCAAACATTGCCTTGCGAACGATTGCTCCTTCCAATTGAGCATTACTCAAATTGGCGTTATGAAGTTCAGCATAGGGTAAGCAAGTGGACTGCAAGTTCGCCTCTTGAAGATTGGTATTGCGTAGGTTTGCACCAATCAAGATGGCGCTCTCAAAATCAGCCCCGCTTAGATTTGCCCCTTCAAAATCTGCAAATGATAGATAGTCTTCCTCTTCTTCCACTGAAGCCGGGATTAACGACCCAAACGGAAAGTCTTCTAAAAAGGTGTTACAAAAGGCCAAGGTGACGATGCCCTGGGTGAACTTGGTGCCCAACAATGCTGTTAGCTCATCGGCTGTGCCGCTCAAGTGAGCATGGCTAAAATTCACCCCGGCCAAGTCTGCCCCCACGAGGGAAATGCCAGTCAAGTTGGCGTGGGAGAGATTTGCCCCCTGAAGTTGTGTCTCCGTTAAGCTAACTGTGGCGAGTTTTTGCTCCCGGAGGTAGGCGTTGGTGAGATTGGCGCGATCGAAAATTGCGTCAGCCAAGTCTGCTTCGTAGAGGTGTGCTCCCGTTAAGTTAGCCTCGGTTAAATTGGCCAATCAGCGTCGCATTCCCCAGATTCGCCCCGGATAAATTTGCGCCAGTGAGGTTAGCGTTGACCAAATTTGCCCCAAACAAATTCGCGCCAGCCAGATCCGCCCCTGAGAGGTCACAACCAGGGCATTGATTGGTGGTGAGCAGTTGTTCAACCGCAGCCGGGTCGGCAGCCCAAGCCGGGAGGCTTAGATAGAGCGGTGCAAGGGAAAGTAGAGAGCGCCACAGCCATTGATTCATCGTCAAGATTTTCGGATTGCAGAAGGACATGCCTTGAATGGAAATTCAGGGAGACGATGTTTCAAAAACGTTAATCCTGAGCATTTGTTCTTAAGTCGCTATCTATAATAGCGGCGTAGTTATGATGGATAATGACTATTGGCGCATGACCGAACTC
This sequence comes from Spirulina sp. SIO3F2, assembly GCA_010672165.1. GTDB lineage: Bacteria > Cyanobacteriota > Cyanobacteriia > Cyanobacteriales > Spirulinaceae > SIO3F2. Next base: position 42,447 of record JAAHHN010000010.1, read on the forward strand.
TTTATTGTCTACTCTGAATCGGATAGCGTACCAATGGCTAACTGTGAATATCTTTTCGGGTATTGAAGCAAGCTTAAAAAAGCCATGCATAGATTTGATTGGTTCCATTTGGGACATAACGCTTCATCAACAGGAGAGAAAAAGATTAATTTGCCAATGCCCATGAATGTTTTTTCAGGATGCTTCAAGATAGCCAGATTCTCTGGGCAAAACCAACTTGGGTTGCGACTCAGCCACAATTCCTATGATGAAACATGAACTGCTCTCACAAAAACGTCGCTCGCTTTCGAAGTTTTGTACTGCTCTGATTACTTTTGGAATTGTTTTTGGAATTGTTACTACCAAGGATCATCATGATCGATTCCACTTTAGTGAAGTTAGGTGGGATGGCATTACTTACAAGGTTAAGCTTGTGGGTAAACCATACGGAACCTTGGTTTTTACCCGTGAAGGAAGACAGCGTCCAGAATTCAGATTAGGAAAAGATCTTGGACGTCCATATGGCTTCATCTATGATCTCGATCGAGACGGGAATAAAGAAGTTTTTTATCGCTTCTACGGTGGCGAAGGATTTGTTGACTATAACCGTGGATCAGATTCACTTGAATTTATCGAGCTACAAGACTCGGTTGAGCAGCGAAATTCAGTTGCTCCTGCCATGAGTGATTGGCGGTTCGGCGATTTAGATAGTGGTTCTATCTTCTCTTTTTTCTTGACATTTGTGATGATATTGTCTGGCTTGATTGGCTTGGCTTACTTGTCATGGTCGCATGAGCAAGCTATGGGAAGTTTTAATATGTGGAAGTCGTAACAGAAAAAAACAGGAGATTATGGCTTTGATTAACTCTAATCGAATTTCGATTAAGTAGCACTTGAAATCTAGTGGCGATCAAAGTAAGCATTTAGGGCAAGCCATATCAACCAAATCATGGTTTCCGAGATTCTAAGATGTACATCAATCAAGGTAGACTAAAACAATAGTGCTACAAAATAGTTGATCACATTCAATATCTGGAAAATCTTCACCCTGTTCCTGAAGACGACAGAGATTTTCTAAATTAATATCAAGTCTAGTGCTGGGAATATTGAAAACCTCTTTGAATTTCAATGCATTAGGGAGCAGAACAAATGTAGTCATTTCTGGTTCGACCTGAGAAATGTGTAGATACCACTGAGCATTATCTTCGGATTTTATTGTAATGGAATAAACATAATGCGTTTGCTTGTAAGTTTCAGTGGAGTCTACATCTAAAAGCAATGTAGATATTTCTTCTGAAATGATAGGACTGGCATTTAATTCAAAGCATAGAGAGTTGGCTGTTAGCTGTTCTTGATAATATGAAAAAACATCAGAAACAGATTGACCAACACGATAAATATTAATTGACTCCTCTACTTCCATCATGACATCCAAATGTTCAAAATGTTCTACTTCTGCATTTGGATAAACTGGAAAAACACAATGCTGGCTCTGCGCGAGATGGATTACAGCGGAATTGAGCTGATTGTGTTTATTGTGATGAGGTTCGAAAGCAAGCGCATTGGGCAGTACGAGAGTGAGTGCTAAACATGAACCCAGCGATTGAGCAATCACTTGGTTGAGTACTCCAAACATGATGATGATTTTTCAATAGATATAACTAATCGATGCCATCAATATCATCTGACACTACAATCATTACGTTCAACCGTATCTAACCGATCGCCCCAACCCCAGCTAAATCTAAAATATCCGGAATCAAATCTTCACGCTTGACCGCCATCAAATGCACTCCCTGACACAGGTTCCGAGCCTGTTGCACTTGCTCAGCCGCAATTTTGACCCCCTCTTGCAACGGATTTTCCGCCGCTGCCAGGCGATCGATCGTGCTTTGGGGAATATTCACCCCCGGTACCCGACGATTAATAAACTTGGCATTTTTCGCTGACTTGAGCAAAAAGATTCCTGCCAATACGGGCTTATCGCCTTTGCTGGCAATTTGGGTCATAAATTTATCCAGGCGAGCAAAATCACTGATCAGCTGACTTTGGAAAAACTGCGCCCCCGCCGCCAATTTACGCTCAAAGCGCCGTTCCAAGCCTGACCAACTGGGACATTGGGGGTCAACAGCGCCCCCAGCAAAAAGATTAAGCGCACCATCCGGGAGTTTTTTCTCGTTAAAGTCTAGCCCTTGGTTCAGACCGCCGATCAAGCGTAATAAACGAACCGACTCCAGGTTAAAGACTCGTTTGGCTTGGGGGTGATCACCTGCCTGTACCGGATCACCGGTCAGCGCCAGCACATTTTGCACCCCCAACGCCTGCGCCCCCATCAGATCCGCTTGTAGGGCAATGACATTGCGATCGCGGCAAGCAAGCTGATAAATCGGCTCAATCCCCTGCTGATGGAGGAGCACCGCTGCGGCCAGAGACGACATGCGCAACACTGCCCGACTGCCATCGGTAATATTCACCGCATGAACGCGACCCTTGAGCTTGTGTGCCATCTCTAACATATGGCTGGGGTCTCCTCCCTTGGGTGGCATCACCTCCGCTGTCACCAAAAATTCGCGATCGCAGACAGCACGGCGGAAACGGGAGAGGGAAGAAGTCATGGGCAGTTGGCAGTGAGCAGTGATGTCAGTGTGTCGGGTGGGCAATGCCCATCGAATCAGGGTTTTCAGGATTCCTTGTTGTCAGCTGTATTGGTGCATAGAGCCGACCAATGGAGTCATTTGATCAGGTATACAGATAAGCCAGCAGCCAATCCGTGAACTTACATTAGGGATTCAAAGGGGTTTGGAAAAGCCTAAGGCTGTTTTCACCCGATCGAGAACGTCGTTCGCACTCACTTCAGCTTTCTCACGGCCGGCTTTCAGCAGCGCTTCTAGGCTGGCGCGATCGCCCATAATCTCGTAATACTTAGTTTGAATCGGTTCTAAAGCAGCAACGACTGTATCAGCCAGCAAGGGCTTAAACTGACCCCAACCCATTTCGGCACATTCAGCTGCCACCGCATCCCGAGACTGGCCGGAGAGCAACATATACAAACTCAACAAATTATGGCATTCCGGGCGATCGGGGTTGTCAAACTCTAAACCCTTGAAGGAATCTGTTTTGCAGCGCTTAATTTTCTTGGTAATTTCGGCGGGGGAATCGAGTAGATTGATTCGGCTTTGTTCCGAGGGATCAGACTTGGACATCTTTTTGGTTCCATCAGTGAGGCTCATCACCCGCGCACCTGCCTCACGAATCAAAGGGGCAGGTAATTTCAGCACAGGCTTTTTCTTTTTACCAAACTGGTCATTAATCCGGATGACAATATCGCGGGTGAGTTCAATATGTTGTTTTTGGTCTTCCCCAACTGGGACTAAATCGGCATCGTAGAGCAAAATATCTGCCGCCATCAGTACAGGGTAGTCCAGGAGACCCACACTGACATTTTCTCCTTGCTTGCGGGCTTTCTCTTTGAACTGAATCATCCGCTCGAGCCAGTTGAGCGGGGTGACACAATTGAGCAACCAAGCTAGTTCACTATGGGCACTAATATGGGATTGAATAAAAATTGTGGAATGGGTCGGTTCAATGCCACAGGCTAGATAGAGTGCCGCGATCGCCAAAGAACTCTCTGCTAACTGTTTGGGATCATGGGGAACCGTGATGGCATGTAAATCAACCACACAGAAGTAGTTGTCATAGTCTGGTTGGGCTTCAACCCAGTTGCGAATTGCACCCAGATAATTACCCAGATGTAAGTTACCAGTGGGCTGTACACCCGAGAGCACTCGCTTTTTGTCCATTCTTAATTTTTGTTAAAGCCCATTTGCATCTGTTCATTGTGCCAGATTTTGGCCATTCTCTAAGGGTGACGCCTCGCAGGAGGCTAGCAAAACCAAGCATCCAATAAATCAACCTGTCTGGGCACACATCACGAAAATTTACAATTTACCCTGGATTCTAAGGTTGGGGCATAATTCGTACTGCGTGTCCTAGAACACAGTCTGTAAGGGCAATGCACGATCGACTTCTTCCGTATAGTTCAAAAAAATTGGCAGAGGGAAATCTGCATCATTGCAGGATTAGTGATGAAGCAATCGGGCGAACCTTGTTAACATGACAATCTACTGAGAATCAGGACAATGCCAAGTTTGTCAGGGATAATGACCGTGTCCAAAGACCAACAACAGTCTAGCGACCAACAACAGTGGGAACTCTTTTCCCCCCAAACTTCAGCAACTCCTGAGGAGCAGCAATCTCTCCTCAAGGCGCTACAGCGCATGACCCATGATCCCAGCTTGGAATTACTGGATGTCAAGCTGGGCAACCCCAGTTGCTGGTCGTTTTCTGGCACAATCGCAGGTTACCGCCGAATTCACTCCTTGTTTCAGTCTCAGCAATTGGCACGGCTGCTTGATTTACCGGTGCAGCAAATTGCCAAAGTGCGGCACAACCGCTTGCAAAACACGACTGTTGCTCCTGAGAAACGCTTCTATCAATATGTGAGTGAATATGCTCAACTCCATCCCCCTGAGGTTGTGCTACACCATCTGCGACAAATTTTGGTGAATACTCAAATTGAGCAATTGGGGGAAATTAACGAGACGATCGCAGCCCTGGTTTTAGATCGGGCGGCCGCTGAGCAATTTCCCACTGTCTTGCTCAAGAGTTTTTACCACATTGTGGATGTGTGGCAACTCAACCCTCAAAGTCGGCATCTCATTCCACAATTAGCGACTTTATTCGAACAACTACCGACCGTAGGCTTTCGCCAAGCACGAGTGATTCGTCGGCTCCGGGAGCTGGTGGCATTATTTAAAGAGAGTGACGCCTTTGGCATGCTCCAACGGCTGGGGCAACTCTACCAAAAACCTGAAGCTGATCCGGAGCAGCCTTTAATCACCCTGCTACCCCGTTACGCGAGTCTTTATCCTTATCTGGTACTGCCAGCTCAGAGTGAGTATGAACTGAGTCGTACCATTCGCTATTGTCAGGAACGACGCCAGCAACATTATGGGATGCGCCTGACCCGTTTTTTGATGTATCAGGCGCGATTGGCCCAAGTAGCAAAAGCGCGGCAGCTTTCCCACGGTGCAGGTCGAGTACTCCGCCGTGAATCTAATCCGACGTTGCTCGGCGATCGCGAGTTAGGCCTAGCCTTGCGCTACTTTTGGCAAAGTACTCAGGGTCAGAACACACAATCGCATTTAGCCCAGCGATTGCGCCACGATATTCCCCACCTCAGTTCCTATCAAGAGTTTAAAGATAAGCTCTATCAATACCTGGCTGAACCCAATGCTACTGACCCTGCTGTGGTTTTTCAAAAAACACTCCAGGCGCAACTTCAACAAACGCTTCCCCATTATGAAACCCGTCGTCCGACCGATTCACTAAGCCTACGTACCGCAACCAAACTTTTGAACTTCCTCGTAGTGGAGAGTGCCCAACAACGACAGCATTATGTTTTGATTGAAACGCTGGCCAACCTCGGGGCAACCTTTACTGTTGGATTGTTGTGGAAGTTACTGCTGCTGTGCCCGCCTCTGGTGACAGAATTAGATAAACGCTTGGCCTTGCTGTTTGACAATTATGCTCAGTTCCCTCAGGGTGAAGTTTCCTGGTTAATTCAGCTACTTGAAACCTATCATTTGGCAAGCAGTATCTATGCTGGCCAAACTGATTTATCGCCTCTAATGACGATGGCTCGTAATAAAAAGCCTCCGGCGCGATCGCCAGAGGACTGAATAGAGAAGAATTGCAAGATTTCCCTATAGGAGCACAATCTTCAATCTCTGAGCTTAATACACCTCAACGTGCCAGCGATGGGCTTTCTTCATCGCCTTGCGCATTTCATCCCAGTTCATGCCACGCTTCTCGGCTTCTTGGGTGAAAGTTTCCGAGATAGGGGGTTGCATTCCTTTGAGACCACACATGTACACGTGAGTATTAGGTTTTTGGATGAGTTCAAACAACTCATCGGCATATTCGCTGACGCGGCTTTGAACATACACCTTACCGCCTTCAGCAGTTTTTTGCTCCCGACTGATGGCATAGGTCAAACGGAAGTTATCAGGATAGTCCTGCGCCATCTTTTCGAAGTCATCCTTGTAAAGGATATTCGCGTCGTAGGGAACACCAAAAATCAGCCAAGCTCGGCCTTTAAATTTGTAGTCTTGGTGTTGTTCCTTGAACATGCGCCAGAGGAAAGCCCGGAAGGGGGCAATTCCTGTGCCTGTGGCTAGCATAATCACCGTGGCATCTTCATCATCGGGCAGAAGCATTTCCTTGCCGACTGGGCCAGTGATCGTTACATCAGAACCGACGGGAAGCTGGCAGAGATGAGTTGAGCAGACCCCATAGACCCGTTCCCCCGTTTCAGGGTGGTCATATTCAAGCTGACGGACACACAAAGAGATGGTTTTGTTATCTTCAAAATCGCCATGGCGGGTTGAGGCGATTGAATAGAGACGTAACTTATGGGGTTTTCCTTTTTCGTCTTCACCAGGAGGGATGATGCCAATGCTCTGGCCCTCAAGATACTGGAGATCACTACCGGAAAGGTCAAACGTTACGTGTTGGACAATGCCTGAGCCGCCCTCGCGCACGAGGGGGTAGTTTTCAGTACATTTACCCACGAACGGAGATTTGGGCTTGTAGGTGTTGACGGGAACCTTTTCAAAATTGGAAGGCGGATGAACAATCATAGATTTGGCATCAGGAGAGGGGGTGGTAGTTGGGCTTTGTACCGTTGGGCTGGCTTCTCCGAGGGGGGTGATGCTGACAATTGTGCCACCCCGTTGCTTGATGCTACGGGCGATCGCACTCATCCGATTGTAGGGAACCGTGATGCGTTGACTGCCGCTTTGGCGAATTGGGGAATTGCTATCCCCCGAATCCTGTAGACCCACAACTTCGTAAACAAACATCCGACCACTGTATCCGTACATAACTTGTTCGCTCGTCTCCCAACTTCAGAATTTTGCTAAGTGCTCTATTATGCAGGCAAATTGACCCGACGACCAGTTCATCTTTGACTTCTGATCAAGATGGGCTTTTGGCTGATGCAAGAAACACGCTGTATTTTTATCTGGCTTGTGGTTTGATCCACATGTTGTTATTCACCCTATCACTGGTGGGGGATCACTGAAGATCCTTAACACAGGATTGGGTGAGAGACAACGAACTATCCGGATAGTAGCGGCGATCGCACCCCATCTGAGATGCAACACACTAAAGCAATAGCCCGTTTGCAGACTAGAGAGTTTTTTTCATGCAAACTGTAGTCCAGGCAGCGATTTAATATTTTCTTTAGCAAAAATGCGCACCCTACCGTAGCATGGGTACTGGGTGAATGTAGCCAGGAGCAGCGGGTCGCTTGTTGGTCTCAGTTGTGTTCTGATACAATCTCCACTAATTTTCTAGTGAAATACTGACTGGGCCACACTCTTGATACCTTTATGGGTTCTAGCATTTGCGACCAGGGGCTGTGATCTAACTGACCCTCAAGGGAATAAGTTCTGGGTTCATAAGGTTGGAGGCTTGGCTCGGGCATACGTGGAGCATAGGTAGAGCAAAGGGGGATTAACACCCCTAATGCGATCGTCTGTGAAACACGTCTAAAGCTGATATAAAAAACAAAATTCTTAACGTAGTGCAGTAGAGGAAAGGCATGATTGCGCAATCAGACCGTGTTGTTCTCATTGGAGTTGCTGGTGACTCAGGTTGTGGGAAGTCAACCTTCTTACGGCGTTTGACGGATCTCTTTGGGGAAGAGTTCATGACCGTCATCTGCTTGGATGACTACCATAGCCTTGACCGCAAAGGACGGAAAGCTGCTGGTGTGACTGCGCTGAACCCGAAGGCAAACAATTTTGATCTGATGTATGAACAGATCAGAGACCTAAAAGCAGGTAAGGCGATCGATAAACCCATTTACAACCATGAAACGGGTGAACTTGATCCGCCAGAGCGGATTGAACCCAATAAAGTCATTGTGATTGAAGGTTTACACCCTATTTATGACGAACGGGTGCGGAGTCTCTTGGACTTCAGTGTTTATCTTGATATCAGCGATGAAGTCAAGATCCAATGGAAGATCCAACGGGATATGGCAGAACGGGGCCACACTTATGAGGATGTTTTGGCATCCATCAATGCCCGTAAACCTGACTTTTCCGCTTATATTGAGCCCCAAAAAGAATTTGCCGATGTGGTGATTCAAGTCCTGCCCACTCAACTGGTAGAAGACAAAGAAGGTAAATATCTCCGGGTGCGCTTGGTGCAAAAAGAAGGCATTGAAGATTTTGAACCCGTTTATCTCTTTGATGAAGGCTCCACCATTGACTGGCGTCCTTGCGGTCGTAAGTTGACCTGTAACTATCCCGGCATCAAGATGTACTATGGTCCCGATAGTTACATGGGGAACGAGGTCTCGATTTTGGAAGTGGATGGTCAATTCGACAACCTTGAAGAGATGATCTATGTGGAGAGCCACCTCAGCAGCACCTCAACGCGCTATTACGGTGAGATGACTGAATTATTGCTCAAGCATAAGGATTACCCTGGTTCTAACAACGGCACGGGTCTGTTCCAGGTGTTAGTGGGCTTGAAGATGCGCTCGACTTATGAGAGCTTGACCACTGGCCAGTCCGAAAGCAAGGTTGCGGCTCAAGTCTAAGTTTCCAGAGCTGTCTAGCTGACTTGCTCTAGGGGAGGGATTAAAACCCTCCCTTTGCTGTTTGTCGCAATCCTTTTAACCGATTAAGTTGCGATACATCACATGGGTATCCACATAGCCCAAGGTACGGTGATTAAAGGCTTGGGGAATCGTGGCAACGATCGCAAAACCCAACTTCTCATAGAGCTTGATCGCGCCCACGTTGGTACTGACCACAATATTGAATTGCATGGCTCGATAGCCCTGAGCGATCGCAGTTTGTAGAGAATGTTCTACCAATTGACGGCCAATCCCCTGCCCTTGCCATTGCATCCCGACAATGTAAGAGCCATTGGCCACATGGTTACCGCGGCCCGCAAAATTAGGTTTAAGTTTGTAAGACCCAACAATCTGCCCTTGCCACTCAGCAACTACTGTCTGGGTTTGGGGATTAAACCAAATGGCTTGTGCTTGAGCAGCGGTGAGAGATTCATCAAATTCGTAGGTCTCACCCGCGACGATGATCGGCTCGAAGAGAGACCAAATGGCAGCAAAGTCTGTGGGGGTGGCAGTGCGGAGAAGTGGCGCGGTCGGGGTGGTCATCAAAAACGAGCGTTAAACTCTTTCAGCTAAATGCCCCAGTTGCTTCAAATTAATAATGCAAAGGGTATCTTCGGATTCATTGGGTTCCACCCAACCCTTGCTGTGGAGCTTCGCAATGATCTTACTGGTTTCTTCGAGCCCAATATCCGAAATTTGCGCCAGATCCTCATCAGGAATCCGGAGAATTTCTGTTCCTTTGGCGGTAGATTGGCCATAATTATCGGCCAGCATTACTAAGGTTTTCGCCAGCTTAATGGCTGGAGCATGATTGCGGAGCTGAAACCGAACATTGGCATACCGCAGACGTTGCACCATCAACTGAAGCATCCGATGGTGGAGTTGCGAATCTTTGAAGAGGGTTTGAATAAAGCGTTGAGCTGACACACTCAACAGTTCTACAGGACTTAGGGCGACCACATCGGTAGAGCGGGGCGACTCATCGAGAATGGCCATTTCCCCAAAGAAATCACCGCGGCCCATCACCGCCAACGTACTGGCTTCTTCACCCGCTAGCCGCCGAACTTTAACCCAACCTGAGACAATAAAGTAGACTGCGTTTCCCCAAGCATCTTCCATTAATACGGCGCGATGCTTTGGATAACTGTGCTTAATGGCAACAGACAGGAGCCATTCTAAGGTTTCCGGGCTAGCAGTATTAAAAAGGGGGAATAGCTCGCTAAAAGCCTTGATCTCCATGCACGGCCTACCTGCTTAAATCGATACGATTGTAACATCAACCTGTAGACCCCCTGCGATTGCCCGCAGCGGGAATCCTGGATATGATTCAGCCTCAACCAACCCTTGTTGTGCCTGGGTATGAGATCCATGCCCTCATCGCCCAGAGTTCTTCATCTCGGGTTTATCGAGCGCAACGTCTGGCGGATGCTTTGCCTGTGGTTCTCAAACTTCCCCAGCCTGCCTATCCCACACCACAACAACGCTATCGTTATCAGCATGAGTTTCGTCTACTCAAACGCTTACAACTGCCTGGGGTAATTAAAGTCTATGACTTGATTGAGCAGCAGGCGACCCCGATTTTGGTACTCGAAGACTTTGGGGGCTGTGCGCTTAAGCAGTGGCAGCAACAGCGGCCCTTGAGTTGGGATGAGTTTTGGCCCCTAGCGATCGCCCTAGTTCAGAGCGTTGGAGATATTCATAAATTGGGAATCATCCATAAGGATCTCAACCCCGCTAATATTGCCTATAACGCTCAGACCGGAATGCTGAAGCTGATTGATTTTGGGATTGCCATGTTCGAGCAAAGGGGGGGAATGCTTGCAACAGAGGGGTCTGGGGCGATTTCAGAATTTGCAGGAACCCTGGCCTATATTGCGCCAGAGCAGACGGGACGGTTTGGCCGGGGGGTGGATACACGTGCTGATTTGTATAGTTTGGGGGTCGTTTTCTCCGAGCTATTAACAGGAGATCGATTATTTGCCGGAGATGATCCCCATGAGTTGCTGCAATATCACCTGGCTTATCAACCCACCTGGCCCGAGATTTGGCCGACGCCATTCCAAGCCTTGATGGATCGCCTTGTAGCCAAAAACCCAGAAGATCGGTATCAAACTGCTCTGGGTCTCCAAGCGGATTTAGCGCAGTTTGCGGATGCTTGGCAGCGCGATCGCGCCCTTTCCCCCATTGTGTTGGGCCAGTCCGATCAAACCTTGCAATTTCGGCTCTCAGCCAAACTCTACGGTCGTCAAGCTGAGCAAGACATGCTCCATCAAGCCCTTGATCGCGTGAGTGCGGGTTGGAGTCGCTGTGAATGGCTCCCGATTTGTGGCTCCGCTGGCATTGGTAAGTCATGTCTGATGCATCAATGGGCGACGGAAGTAGGCCAACGGGGCTATTGCCTGATGGTTCAAGTGAATGCATTAGAACAAACGACTCCCTATGCCTTAGCCGCAGCAATTGTGGGGGCTCTGATTCGACGAGTGCTTCAGGAACCGGCCCAGCAGGTTCAGCAATGGCGTCCGCCTCTGCTACAGGTACTCCCCCCATGCTCGGACTATTGGTGCGATCGCATTCCAGAATTGCGTTGGCTAGGGTCAATTGCTGATGAGCGTCCTGAACCCGCTCCGCAGCAGCCCTTCGAAACGATGCTGTGCCGTTGCCTGCAAATGTTTGCCTTCCCAGAACATCCCTTGGTGCTCTGTCTCAATGACGTCTCTGATGCTGATCCAGAAAGCTTAGCTGCCTTAAGTCAACTGCTCCAACATCCAGAAACGCGATCGCTATTGGTAGTGAGCACCCATCGCAATAGCACTGTCACCCAAGAGCATCCGCTTCAACAAACGCTGATAGCGCTAGAGCAGCAGTCCATTTCTGTCCGCCAACTCCAATTGTCTGGACTCGATATTGAACAGGTGTTGCAGCTATTGAGCGATACGTTTCACTGCGATCGCGCTGCGGTGACGCCGCTCGCGTTTACCGTGCTGCGGAAAACTGCTGGGCATCCCTTTTTCATTCAAGAATTTCTTCAGGCGGCTCAACAGGCAGGCTATTTCCAGCTCAATTCTTTGGGCCAATGGCAATGGGATACAGAGGGAATTGCAGCCATGACGATGACGGAGAATGTCGTCGATCTACTCATGCAGAAGCTCCAGCAACAGCCTCTCCAGAGCCAACGCATTCTCAAACTCGCAGCCGGAATCGGCAGTGAATTCGAGATTCAACTCCTCAGCCGCTTGGCAAACGCCAATATCCTTCAGGTATTCCGTGCTCTTATTCCGTGGTTGCACAATCAATTTGTGTTACCAATTGCTCAGCGGAATGGACAATTGTTGGTTTCTAAATATCGTTTTGCCCACGAACGGATTCGACAGACGGTTTACGATGCGATGGATGTTGAGTCGCGTATACATTTACACCGTCGGATTGCTCGTCTTTTATTGCAACAAACCTCGGATGCCCAGCAGCCCGGATCGTTATTAAAAATTGTTGACCATTACAATCGCGGCTGTCTCAATCTGGAATTGGCAGAGCGCTTAACACTGGTACGTCTAAACTGGCAAGCGAGTCAACAGGCCCAAGCTGCGACCAGTTCAGTTGCTGCCTACCGCTATGCCCAGATGGCGGTATCACTATTGCACCCTCAAGATTGGCAAACAGCCACCGACCTCAGTTTGGCGGTTCTCTGCTATTACATGCAGCTCGCCGAGCAGCAGGGGGATCTAACGAGTGCCACACCACTTCTCCAGCAAGCCCTGCAACAAGATTTACCGCGTCCAGCCTTGAGTCAACTCTCTCGCCTTTCGCTCCGGCAATGGGCATGGCAAGACAAGGTTCAAGCGGCATTGGAGTTGGGTAACAACATCCTCAGGGATTGGGGCTTGGATGTGACAGGAGCCCAGCCCCTGCCAGCGGTTGTGGATGAAACGGCTTCAGAAATTCGCCAACTCCTTGCTGATTTAGTGGCGATCGCTTGGGGACAGCAGCCTCAGCAATGGCAACAATATATTGAATTGGGAACAGCTTGGGTCGAGCATTGCCAACCCCATTTAACTCCTCAGATGTGGCCGTTTTCTTACCTCATAACCGATGAAGTCGATTGTCTAGGGCTAGATGCGTTGGCGTCGGAGTCTCCATTTCCATCTTTTGAGCAGCGGCGCTATCAAGTGATGGCCCTGTGGCAAAGACAAGTTTGGCAGCAGTCTTGGCATCAAGTCGCGCAGCAGCTTAACACGTTGGCAACGACAGTAACTGAGCAATCAGGGCAATGGGAATTAACGGTGGCGTGGGGTGAATGGATCTTACAATTTGTCTGTGGTCGCCAGCCGCTGACAATACTCGATCAGATGAGTCAAACCCTCTGTGAGCAAGCTACCCAACTGAATCTAGGGTTCCTTGTCCAAGCAACCGTTGAATTGCAGATGATTTGTTCGCTCTGGCAAGATCCAGAATCCACCTTGGTGTGGCAGCCGTCGCTCGGGCATCCATCCCTATGGCGACAAACCAGTCAATTACTAGCTGGGCAGGTTGCGATCGCCCTCGATCTGCCGTTTTGTGTCTTACCCCCTCAACGGCTCTGGATTGAGAACACTCCCGCAATTGCGATCGCGGTTTTTGAGCAAGGCATCGCCGCCGCCCAAGCCAGCAAACCCGGAAAATCGCTCCCCCCTGAACTGACCATTGCCTTGCAAAATTGCCAACAATGGCAAATTGATGTGCCGATTCCCTTTCAAGCCTGGACACAACTCCTCGCAGCTGAAGTTGCCCGTCTCCAGAACCAGTGCTGGTCAGCCCAGACTGGCTATGATGAAGCGATCGCCTGTGCCCAGACCCATCAACAATGGCCCACCGCAGGCTTAGCTGCTGAACATGCCCTACGATTTTGGCTGGGTCAAGGTAAGTCTGAATTTGCCCAGGTGTACTATCACAAGGCCCAATATGCCTATGAGCAATGGGGGGCGATCGCCAAGGTGCGTCAGCTTGAACGGCTTTATCCGCAATGGGTCGTGGTTGCACCGTCGCGTCCAGCAATGTTGGCCGCCACCATCAGCACCTCTACCGAAACCCAACGTCATACGGTACTTGATCTGAGCACTGTGCTCAAAGCCTCCCAAGCCTTGGCGCAAGAGCTTAATCTGGAGCAGTTGTTGCCGAAGCTCTTGGAGATTTTGCTTGCCCATGTGGGGGCACAGCGGGGTTTATTGCTGTTGCAAACCGGTTCACAGTTTGATATTTGGGCCCAAGGAGATGTGACTCAAGGTGCAACCGCTACCCCATTACAAAGTTTGACAGCGGCTAGTGCAGCTCAAGAACTGCCAGGAGCAGTGATTAATTATGTTATTCACACCCATGAATTGGTCGTTCTAAATGGCAGCCAGTCCCATCATCCCTATGCCAATGATCCCTATTTTGTCGCTATTCAGCCCCAGTCGGTGCTCTGTGCTCCCCTGTTGCATCAAGGCCAACTGAGCGGGGTCATTTATCTAGAAAATCGTCTCACACCCGGAAGTTTTACCGAAAACCGTTTGGAGGTATTGCGATTGCTCTCGGGCCAGGCTGCTGCCGCTGTGGTTAATTCTCGGTTGTATAACCGTTTAGAAGTGGCAGTTGAACAGCGCACCAAGGCGATCGCGGCTAAAAATACCCAGCTACAGGCTGAAATTCAAGATCGAGAAAACACCGAACGGGCCCTGCGGCTGTCCGAAGAAAAATTTGGCAAGGTGTTTCATTCAAGTCCGAATGCGATCGCCCTCACCAATCTGGAAACAGGAGAACATTTGGAGGTCAACAATACCTTCTGTGAAGTCACTGGATACCGGCCCGATGAAATTATGGGTCATACCACCCTAGAAATCGATTTGTGGGTGAATCTAGAGGAGCGCACCCAACTATTTCAGCATCTCAATCGTCAAGGGGCAGTACGTAATTTTGAATTTGCATTTCGGACTAAATCCGGTGAAATTCGCACCGCCTTGCTCTCGGCTGAAATTATCACCATCCATGGTCAACAATGTCTCTTAGGGACTTCTACCGACATCACTCTCCGTAAGATTATCGAAGATCGACTGCGCCAACAGAACCAAGCCCTTATGGATACGCTGGGTGAATTGCAAACAACGCAACAGGAATTAATTCAATCAGAAAAAATGGCAGCGTTAGGACAGTTGATTGCTGGCGTTGCCCATGAAATTAATTCGCCCCTAGGGGCAATTACCGCCTCAACCCGTCATCTGATCAATTTTTGGCAACGCCATTTCCAAACTTTGCTCCAGCGTTGGACTGATTTCAATCCTGCGCAGCAGGCCCTCTTTTTTGAGTTGTTGGATGAGAGTCAACGACCGTATCCGCCTTTGTCTACCCGTGAACAGCGTCAACAGCGTCGCGCCCTATTGATTCAACTGCAAGGGGTTGAACTGAACGACCCCCGTGAGATTGCTAACTGCTTTATTGGCCTAGGCATTTCAGTCCTACAGTCTGAGCACCAAACTCTACTACTTGATCCTCAGGGTGAGCCCTTGCTTAAACTTGCCTATCAACTCAGTAACCTCCATCAAAGTATGATTACGATCAGCCATGCCGCTGAACGGGCGGGGAAAGTGGTGTTTGCCCTTAAAAACTATGCACGGTTTGACCCGAGCGATCGTAAGGTCAAAGCCCAAGTGATTGATGGCTTGGAAACGGTGCTGATGCTTTATCACAACCAGCTCAAACATGACGTAGACGTAATCCGGCAATATGATGACCCGTTGCCTGAGATTTTCTGTTATCCCGACGAACTAAATCAGGTTTGGACCAATTTGATTCATAACAGCCTCCAAGCAATGGAAAATAAAGGGGTGTTGAGCATTTATGTGGCCCATGAGACTGAGCAACTCCAGGTCAGCATCACCGATTCGGGTCCAGGCATCCCCCCAGACATTGAAGCACAGATCTTCACACCCTTCTTCACAACGAAGCCACGTGGTGAAGGAAGCGGCCTAGGCTTGGATATTGTGCGACGAATTGTAGATAAGCATCAGGGTGAAATTAAGGTTGAAAGCCGACCAGGGCAGACCACCTTTACAGTTATCCTCCCAGTTGATCTAGAGCCTGAATAAGTCGATGTCCAGTGGGCAGTAACTAGGGGTCGTCGTCAGTGAGATTTCATGCTCTTGCTCTGGCTGACTTACAACCCCTTTTCCCGTTTTTGGGGTCGGGCGCTTTATCCCTTGTCCCGTCAGACTTCTAGCGGTTAACGGACAATGCGCCCTAAGTTTGACTTCTGTTGATGGAGCATCCAGATTCATCGCCGTCGACAGAGGATTTTCAGAACCACTATAATTTGGATCATGTGCAGAGCTTAATTTTGGCTACCCCAAATTCTTGTCAAGCGTTTGTAATGCCCAAATCCCATTCCTATTTGCGTCATTTACGCAAAGGGTTACGTTAGCTCTGTAGTGGTGTCTTAAGCTTAAACTCATTTAAGCTTAAACCCTATTTGAAATCGTTTCGGTGGAGCGATCGCTCAAAATTTTATTGCTCTCTTATTGACCCAACCATCACTCATCCTTATGTCTCATCTGTTTCAGAATACCTTGGCTCTCCTGACGACCCTTGGAGCATTGGCTTTGCCACTGACGGGTTTTCCCTCGTCAGCCCGAGCTGAGTTATTGCCGCGTCCGTCTGAAATAGAAGCATTGGGCGATGATGAGTCCGTTTATAGCGAAGCGCGAGAAGAGCTGCCTGAAAATTTGTATGTGCTCTACCGTATTGTGGAGCGGATTGCCCGCGCGAATAATCTTGATCGTCATCCCTGGCGGGTGGTTATGGCAGATGATAGCTTGATCAACGCCTATGCCACGGAAGTAAATCTAATTATTGTGCATTATGGTCTGCTAGATCAGATGGCAGGGGATGTGTCCGCGTTGGCTTGTGTAGTCGGCCACGAGATGGCTCACCACACTGAACGTCATATTGCGATCCGCACCTCTCGGAGCGCCGACTGGCAAGAGGAATATAAGCGCCCTGATGATCGGGAATTGCAAGAGCGCCTGGCGGAGCTTTCGCGTACCCATGAGTCTGACGCAGACGCGATTGGTTATACCTATTCAGCAACGGCAGGCTTTGATGCCACAGGTTGTCTCCGGGGCTTGGAAATTCTCTCCCGTTTACCCGGAACCCTCCGGGATAGCTCTACCCATCCCGCTGTCCCCCATCGGATTGAGGCGATCGAGATGTTGATGATTGAACAGCCAGCCGATCGCCTCCAAGATACGGGTCGATCTAATCTAGAGAATTCTGACCCTCTAACCTACGAAATGATCGAGGATCAAAATTGGTTGCGGATCAATTCTGAGCGGGGGGGAAGTTTTGTGGAAGATTGGAACGCGATTTTCCCAGACGCGACGATCGCACCCAAACCGGAAGAGCCGGAAGCGGAAGTGGATATAGATGACGTTTCAGAATCCGAAGTGGATTAAGTTAGGTAGAGTCATGGTTTCCGCAACCCTGATCTGACCGCATAAGCTTGGCAGAGTACTTGGAACTGTTGTTAGCTGGACTTCAAAATCCCACCATTTTAGATGCTCAGCTTGAAAAAAGCTGAAATTTATTCGTATCAATAGAGCATCCCGAATGTGGCCATGCGAGCCGCGAATTCGTCTTGAGAATCTAATCTCTAGAGAGCTGGATTAATCTCCCCATGCTTATTGCCTGTTGAACCCATCTTAAATACCTTCACTCGGGTCACACCCAGTTAGGGCTTAGCGTACCCCCAATTGTCTTTATTGATTATCTGCACTCGCTCCCTCCCGATAGTTTTAGCTATGCTTGGGCCAAGCACCTGGATGACTAGGGTTTAGAACCCTTTAACCTAGGACTCCGGCGTCAGCAACTTCATGATGGGGTTCATGTCCTCACAGGTTGACACTGATGTTGTGGGGAAGCCGAAGTTCAGGCTTTTTTATTGGGGGTCAAGTTCCGTCTGCCCAATGCGCTGATCTTGAGGGCAATCTTGCTAGGAATCAAATGATTTCGGTGGCTCAAGCAGAAGTTAAGCAACGTATCATTGCTGCTCACCATCGTGGACAGGAGGCTAACCTAACTTTGAGCCGGATACTTGGCAACCAGAACAGCTCTGGGAAATGCCCCTGGAAGACGTGCAGTTGATGTTGGGTTAAGTTCTCAAGCTTGGATTAACCTGGATAGTCTAGGCTAATCAAGTGCGCGGCATTGAAAACTACAGCTTTTTTGCCTACGAAGCCAGCAGCAATTGTGTTATTGAAAAGTTTGCGATTGTATATGCCGCCTCAAATCTCGACTGAATGCTCCCAAATCTCACATTTCTATGCGAAGCTAGGGGAAAGTTTTATGAAAGATCGTTGCTTGCCGTGCCCACTCAACGTACCCTTAGCTGCAAAGTCGAAGAGTCCTTCTTGGATCAAGTTGATCAGTATGCCCAGGAACAAGGCATCACGCGCAATGATTGGGTGAAGCAAGCGCTGCAATCGGTCATTGCAGGCGCCCCCGCTGAGTCTGGCGATCGCTCTGATCAGATTCTTCAAGTTTTACAAGGGCTGAACCAGCGTCTAGCGCGGATAGAAGAGCGCGAAGCCCATTTTGAAGCTAATTTGGACGCCCGA
>JAAHHN010000100.1 GCA_010672165.1 Spirulina sp. SIO3F2
GACAGTCATGGGCTGAGCGCACCCAACCTTGGATAATACCGTGACGGCAGGACGCTTGTACAGATCGTTCGAGGTCAAAATCCACCTGAGGCGGTTGACCTGCCACAGTTTGATGCAACGTAGCGAGATATTCAGAGCCACCGAAGGTTTTAGCCGCAGACGTACCAAGCAAATAAATGCGATCGCCAGCCTGCTGCCACCCCTGACCACAAATCTGGGTGACATCTTCCACCAGACCCACCATGCCTATCACGGGCGTTGGGTAAATCGCTTGGGGATTACCCTGACTATCGAGGGTTTCGTTGTAGAGCGAGACGTTTCCTCCGGTTACGGGGGTACTCAATTCTCGACAAGCTTCTGCAAGTCCTTCGCAAGCGTTCGCCAGTTGCCAATAGCCCACAGGTTTTTCCGGGCTGCCAAAGTTCAGGTTGTCAGTAATTGCCAGCGGAACAGCACCCACACAGCTTAAATTCCGCGCTGCTTCTGCCACCGCTGCCTTTGTTCCCTCACGGGGGTTGAGATAGACATAACGGGCGTTACAATCTGTGGTGGCTGCCACACCCCGCTGCGTTGTACCCCCCAGTTGGGGGCGCAGGCGAATCACTGCCGCATCCGCGCCACCGGGCAACATCACTGTATTGTTTTGAACTTGATGGTCATATTGGCGGTAGATCCAGCGTTTGGAAGCGATCGTGGGGGTTCCGAGCAGTGTCAGGAGAACATCATTCCAACTGTGGTGACTGTCAGCAATCTCAATCCCCTGAGCATCACAGACTGGTAGTTGGGCGGCCGTCCATTGCCAAGCGGTCTGAGCGTAGGCGGGGGGGTCTGGGAGCAATGCTCGATGATAGATCGGGGTATTGTCCGCGAGAGCAGTGGCGGGAATCTCGGCAGCGATCGCCCCTTGATGAAAAATCCGCACGACAGGTTCAGCAATTACTTGACCCGCCACCACTGCCTGTAAGCCCCAGCGTTGAAAAATTGCGATTAGCTCAGCTTCACGCCCCGCAGCGGCCACAAACAACATCCGCTCCTGGGACTCCGAGAGCAAATATTCATAGGGCACCATCCCGATTTCACGGGCGGGAATGCGATCGAGATCCAGCTCTACGCCCACCCCGCCCTTGGCGGCCATTTCAGCAGTGGAACAGGTCAGTCCGGCTGCACCCATGTCCTGGGCAGCTACAACTGCTCCAGTCTTGAAGGCTTCGAGACAAGCTTCAATCAGGGATTTTTCCGTAAACGGGTCGCCCACCTGCACCGCCGGGCGATCGTCCATCGAGTCATCCGTAAGCTCAGCACTAGCAAAACTGGCGCCCCCCATACCATCCCGGCCAGTAGTTGACCCCACATAGAGCACAGGATTCCCCACGCCTGAGGCGCCCGCTTTGACAATCTCATCGGTTTCCATCAGTCCTAGCGCCATTGCATTCACTAACGGGTTGCCGTTGTAGGCCGGATCAAAATAGACTTCGCCCCCCACGGTGGGCACACCCACGCAGTTGCCATAATGAGCAATGCCTTCGACAACACCGTTAACGATCTGGCGGGTGCGGACGTTGGTGAGGTCGCCAAAGCGGAGGGCATTGAGAATGGCGATCGGCCGCGCTCCCATCGTAAAAATATCCCGTAGAATGCCCCCCACACCTGTGGCGGCACCCTGAAACGGCTCGATCGCGGAGGGGTGATTGTGGGATTCAATCTTAAAGGCTAACCGCAGCCCGTCACCTAAATCTACAACTCCCGCGTTCTCACCTGGGCCAACCAGAACGCGATCGCCTGTCGTCGGAAACTGGCTCAGCAGGGGTCGGGAATTTTTATAGCAGCAATGTTCACTCCACATCACGCCAAACATCCCAAGTTCAGCTTTATTGGGATGGCGACCCAGCCGTTGGACAATGTCTTCGTATTCTTCCGGTTTCAGACCTTCGGCCGCGATTTCTTCAGAGGTGAACATTAGTTTTATTGTGAGGGGAGCGTAAGCATTAACCTTTGGATTTTAGGCAATTGCTAGACTTTCGTATAGAGCAATTTCTGAAGCAGGAACAAGTAATCAAATTCTGGATTCCTAGAGACTTGTGGTTAGGTAAACTTCAAGCTCTGGTATGGAGAATGTTAGGCTGAATCAGCAATGAGTGCTTTCATGGCGCTCCGCGTTAATCCCTTGATTTGCGTCAAGGTGGGGGCTGTTCGTGGTGTTAGTCCGAGCCACAACAAATATTCCACATTCCCCGCCGGGCCAGTGAGCGGTGAATAGGTTAGCCCCTGATATTGCCAACCCAACTCCTGTGCAGCCGTGAGCACTTGAGCGATCGCCTCCGCCTGCGCCACCGGATCGCGCACCACCCCATGCTTACCCACCCGTTCCTTGCCTACCTCAAACTGTGGCTTCACCAGCGTCACCAACTCCCGCGCTCCGGTCATGAGCTGCCACATCGCAGGCAACACCTTGGTCAAAGAAATAAACGAAACATCAATCACACCCAAATCTGCTGTGGGTTCACCCCCATACAGCTCTGCTGCACTCAAATGACGTAGGTTTGTGCGCTCCTTCAACACCACCCGTGCATCCTGTCGCAGCGACCAGGCCACCTGTCCATAGCCCACATCCACACCAAACACTTGTTTTGCGCCTGCTTGCAATAGACAATCCGTAAAGCCCCCGGTAGAGATGCCGCCGTCCAAACAAATACGATCGCGCACCTCAATACCAAATTCTTGCAGTGCTTTGGCTAACTTTTCCCCGCCCCGTGAAACGTAGGGCGGCTTTTGCTTTACTGTCAGTATGGCTTCGAGCGGCACGACCGTACCCGGTTTGTCGATGACGCGATCGCCCACTTTTACCTCGCCTGCCCGAATCAACCGCTGGGCCTGCTGCCGCGATTGGCACAGGGCGCGATCGACGAGCAATAGATCCAAGCGTTGTTTGGCTTTGGGCATTGTAGTAACAGGATTCCGACAGATGGGAGGACTGGCACAATTGAAGTTGTACCCGTTCTATCAAGATCCGAGATCCCCCCGGCTACGCCGACCCCCTTATTAAGGGGGTTTTAACAGCTCAAATCTGCTTGCTCAAAAGCTAAGCTATCCCAGCCGCCTGCGGCATCACCCCCCTTTTTTAAGGGGGGAAGGGGGGATCGTGCAAGTGTTGTCTGTTAGTGTAAGCACTTTAGTCCTAGTGTTCTGTCAGCTCTAATTTTGTGTGTTGTCTATCGATAGCACTATTGCCGAGTAAGTGATGTGGAAACGAAAAACTCACAGTTTTAAGCTTGACGCTGCACTAGCTCTATTCGTACAACCAACTATTGCTGTGGGAATCCCAGGTGGTGAGTTCTTTTTCGTCAAACCAGAGGGCAATTTCTCGTTGTGCGGTTTCAATGGCATCCGACCCATGAATCAGGTTGCGGCCAACGCTCACACCGTAGTCACCTCGAATGGTTCCAGGTTCAGCGTTGAGAGGGTTGGTTGCACCGATGATTTTACGGGCTGAAGCCACAACCCCTTCGCCTTCCCAAACCATTGCCACCACAGGGCTAGAGATAATAAATTCAACTAAACCAGCGAAGAAAGACCGTTCTTTGTGAACATCGTAATGCTTCTTGGCAAGGTCTTCTGACACTGATATCAGTTTTAATCCCACGAGCTTGAAACCCTTGGCTTCAAAGCGCTTGAGAATATCTCCCACCAAACCGCGCTGTACACCATCGGGTTTAATCATCAAAAAAGTCCGTTCCATTGGGCCCTCCAAGTAAGCAATTCAGAATTCGATCCAACAGACAGGGTAGCTTAGAAGGGGTCAGAAACAGAAATTCACTCAACTTTAGCGTTTGCGTGCGAGGGTTAAACCATCCGCGATCGGCAGCACGCTGAGATCCACGCGATCGTCTCGATGGATGGATTGATTCAACGCTCGAATTGCTACCGTCCGGGGATCATCTTCAGCCGGATCAGCCACACGTCCCGACCAGAGAACATTGTCAATCGCAATTAACCCACCCGGACGTAGGAGTTGGAGCGATCGCTCATAGTAATTGTGATAATTTCGCTTATCCGCATCAATAAAGGCAAAATCGAAACTTTCCGATTCTCCTTGTGCAATCAGGGCATCTAATGTTTCCAGGGCAGGTGCAAGACGCAAATCAATCTTGTGAGTCACTCCCGCTTGCTGCCAATACGATTGGGCGATCGTTGTATAGCGTTCATCCACATCACAAGCCACCACCTGCCCCGTCTCTGGTAAAGCCAATGCTACAACTAAGGCACTGTAACCCGTAAAGACCCCCACCTCTAATGTCCGTTGAGCCCCCATAAGCTGCACAAGCAGGGCCATAAACTGGCCCTGCTCAGGTGCAATCTGCATTCGACTCATGGGAAGTTGAGCGGTCTCGTTACGCAACTTTTGGAGAACTTCCGGTTCACGCAGCGAGGTAGATAACAGGTAATGGTAGAGGGAGTCGTCGAGGGGAAGATGCTTGGAATTCACCGTCAATTCACCACGTTAACTGACGACCAACTGGCCTTCTGTAGTCAGTCCAACAGTGCCTTCTAGCTTGGCGTTATCGAGTTGTGTTCCGATCAGGTTGGCCCCAATGAGGTAAGAGCCAATCAACAAGGCACTCGCTAAGTTGGTGTTGAGCAAGTTGGCATTAGAGAGATTGGCATCAGTAAGATTGGCACCCACCAAGTTGGCATCACTGAGATCAACCCGCACTAATTTCGCTTCGCTAAGATCAGTGCTCAGAAGTTTGGCTCCCACCAGGTTGGCTGTGCTCAAATTCGCACCCCCAAGGTCAGCACTGCTGAGATTAGCACCATTGAGCTTGGCCCCAATCAGGTTTGAACCCACTAACTTAACAGCACGGAGACTCGCATCGCTCACAGTTGCATTCACCAACGTGGCAAAAGTCATATCAGTCCCGCTCAGATTTGCCCCACTGAGGATTGCGTTGAAGAAATTTGTTCCCTTGGCATCCGCACCTCTCATATTCGCCTGGGTTAGATCTGCCCCGACAAAGTTGGCGTAGCTCAGGTCTGCACCGCTCATATTGGTACCACTGAGATTCGCACCACTAAGGTTAGTGCAATAGAGGTTGGCCCCACTCAAATCGGCACCACTTAAGTCGAAATTACTGAGGTTAGCATGGCTGAGATCGCCACCTTGACACTTTTTAGTTTCCAGAAGTCTTTCGATATCGCCAGTGTTATCAACCATAGGAATTGGGGGTGGGGTAAAAAGTCACAATGCATTCTACCAGTACCAGTCAAGACTTACCACTGGATCTCGCAAGGGGATGTGGCCAGTTGGCCACAAAACGAGAGCGCTGGATGATCCATATATATGAGCTAATTGGTGGCTGGGGTTGTAATGTTCCCCATCAACACCATCATGGCGTCTTGTAGGGCTGAACGAATTTCAGCTTCGGAGCCGCCATCAAGAGCTGTGCGCATCACTTGTACGATTTCACTGACCCCTTGAGGGGCATCGTTTGTTTGGGCTGCTTGCTCTACTTGGGCAGCGATCGCGTCAGCCATACCCAAGGCAATTTCAGGGTCAATCTCAACGGGCTCACCTTTGATGGCTTGCTCCAAACCTTGGGTGAGCAATTCAATCACGGTCACGCCGATCGCGTCGGCGATCGGTGCAGGCTCAGACGGCAAGGCTGCGGTTTCAGGCGCTGGGGTGGCTTCGGGGGCGGGCTCTACCGGAATCTCAATACCAGATTCGGTCTCAGGGGGAGGCAGGGGAATATCTTGGGCTAGAGCAGATGAAAGGAGTAGAGGAAGGGCAGCGATCGCGCCACCACCACAGATTAAGCAACGAGAGAATTTCAACATGGTGGGATTGGGGGAAAGACAGTTGTCCAAATTGTAAGCAAACCCAAACGGCGCGTCCACATCTTGTGCTTTGATCACCCTATTTAACAGGCCTGCTCGGTGCCAATATATCAGTCTTGATTTTTTCAATTGTTGAGAGAATTAACACGTTATTTCCGGAGACGATCGCCTACGCCATAATTTGGGTAAGTGGGCTCACGCAACCCAGTCCATTGATTTAGGTGAAGTGCAATGAGCAGATATCCCATGCGATTCAAAAACAAAGCGCTACAGATTGCGATGGCAGTCCTAACAACGTTGGGCTTGAGTGCAACCGCAGCGATGGGGCAATCGCTCAACAAAGTAGAGACACTCTTAGATCAGATCGAGAGCTATGAGTCCTATCCGTCTGAGTTTACGGTTGACCCGCAGGGTAAAGGGATTGTATTCCCAAGGGATGCAGTCTCAGCAACGGGGCAAGCGCTGAGCGAAGTGGACGAACTCCTGGGTCAGATCGAGGGCTATAGGTTTCAGCCCAACCGAGAACAAGACTTTGGTCAAGCGGTGGAGGGAGCAGCGCAGGTTAATGGTGTGTTTCGTTCAGACTGGGTGTACCAGACCTTCGATGACTTGGTGCGTCGCTATGACTGTCTCAAGGACACCTCGAACACCCCATTCCCAGGAAAGCAGGTGCTCTCCCGTTCTGAATTTGCAACGGGCTTGAATACCTGTGTGCAGCAGATTAAACAGCAGCTTACAGAAAAGCCAACTAAACTTGACGCCCATGAAGACCTGGCGATCATTCAGCGCCTGATGGCAAATTTCGAAACTGAGTTGGTTGCACTCAACCGACGTGTCAGTGCTTTGAATGTCCTGGATACCCTAGAGAGTCCAGTTTTTTCCCTAGGAGACAACAATTTTTCTACCACTCAGCTAACGGAGGGGATAACGTCTGCAACGAGCTTGTTTGATCAGGCTCTTACCAATAACCAGGAGAGCATCTTGGGCGATCTCCCGCTGAACAATAGCTTTAGCAGTGGCGGCTCCCTCATTACGCGTTCAGCAACATTCAACCCTGACAATCTAGATTTAAACAATAATCTGGGTTCAGACTTTACCGCTCCCAGTCACACAATCGGGGAGTTAATTGGAGCAGATCAAACCCCGGCGACAAACCAACTTTTCGATTTAGCACCAACAGCCTTAGACACCAGTGGATTAGCGAACGACTTCCCTCACAATAGTCTGCTCGGCGGACAAGGTGGTGTCAATGATAGACTCTGGAGTGATGGAGTTTCCAACCTCAACCCTGACATTGAAAACGCTAGCAGCGGAATTAGTGAGCTTTCTGCCGTTACACCGGAGAACGTGCTCTACCGAGCGGAGAGTCAGACAAGTCATCGTTCAGGTTTGGGCTTGAGTTACAACTTTGGCCCCATCAAACTCTCTGTGGGCAATCCGAGCGATCGCGCCGCCAATGATGTACTGCAAGAATTGTCTTCCGGAAACAATGCCATATCCGGCCAGCTCAATGCCAAGCTCCTGGCTGGGATTACTCTGAACGCCACCTATACCCAGAGCTATCATTCTAGTGGTGGCTCACTGCTCAACCTTGGCAGTGGTCTGGACGGTGTGGGCGCTGGTTTGGCTAACGTTCAGGGGCTCGGCCAATCGAGCAATTCCTATGGTGCAGAGTTTGCATGGCCCATTAGTCAGCGTATTTCTTTCAGCGGCTTCTTCACTCACACCGATGGGGGGACGGCTGTTACTTCACTTGATGATTCGGAACTGTGGACTTATGGCTTAGGTTTTGCTCTCTCCGACTTGGGGGGCAAGGGGAATGTTTTGGGTCTCTTTGCCAGCGTTCAGCCCGACTTGAGTATTGCTGACACGTCCTTGGGTGATTTCTCTACGGACGAATCACCGTATCACTTTGAACTTTTTTACAAGTATCAGCCGAATGACAGGCTCACGATCACGCCTAGTTTTATTGTGCTAACGGCCCCCAGTCAGGCTGATCAGGATGCGGTGGTAGGGATGGTGCGGATGACGTTCACGTTCTAACCCGTATGATTCACGACGTTCATCAACAATTCTTTGGCATCACGGCTTTAAAGCGGTGGCAGCCAGGATGGCTGCCCGATGAATAATGCAGGCTAATGCTAATCCTTTAATGATGTAATGTCACCCTATTCATTGCATTGTTCAGATGCGATCGCAGACGCCACAATCTTAGACAAGTCGGATAGGATTGACCTATCCTGCCTCGTGTCATGGCTCCGCCGTGGCATGCATCATACGCGGCTCTGCCGCCTACAGGTCACAGCAAACTTCGGAGCGATGAAGAGGCAGAGCATCCACACCCGCATTACCAGGCAGAGCCTGGTAACGAGCAATCAGCCTGATAAATAATCCAGGTTAGACAAGTCGGATAGAATCAACCTATTCACCCTCAAAACCACAGGTGAGGAGCAACAGCCAGATGCGATGCAAACATCCAGCCCTACACACTTGCAGCACTGTCCTGGCCTTAATGGGTTTGAGTGCGACTGGAGTAACCGCTCAATCCTTAAGCGAATCAGACTGGGCTTACCAAGCCCTGGATGACTTCGTGCATCGCTATGACTGTCTCAAGGATTCTTCAAACAGCACATTTGAGCACGGTCGATTGCTCTCCCGTGATGAATTTGTGGTGGATTTAAATACTTGCATTCATCAGATGGCGCAGGCGATGGGAGAAATGGCTACTGACTGTGCAGTTCGTGAAGACCTTGCCACAACTGAGCGCCTCATCGCGGATTTTGAGTCAGAGCTGACTGCCCTGAATCCACCTCTGGAAGTTCCAGAACCGCAGGATACTGTTGTAGAAGACAATAGCCCAGAATCGCAGGATGCTGCTGTAGAAGACAATCGCGATTACCCTCCAAGTAAAGGGGGAGGCGGAGAGATCATTTATGCGGCAACAAGTCTGTTAGGAGATGACGCCCTCTCCAACATTCAGGATGAGAGCACAACAGTGACGCTATATGATGATGAACAGGGCTTCGGCTATCGCGTTCGTCTGACCCTGAATCCTGATTTTGATCCTGAAGCGTATGCATCTCGCTTAGAAGCAAGGATGCAATCACGCCCTAACCTTGAGCATTTGATCTCAGTACCAAATGAAACAACCCAGAGTTTTATGGGGGCAGATGACAGGAGTGAGATCGATATCGATTGGCTTCAATATTATTTTCCTGCCAACGAAGATGCTCAAGGTAACGTTGTTGCCAGCGGTGGAATCTGGAGCGACTTCGCTGCCAATGGTGAGCTTTGGAACAACTTCGGGTTACCAGTGCTCCCCTATTTTTTTGATGCATCCCAGGTGTGCGATGAATAAAATCCCAGTCAAATCTCCAGGAGCCAGGTGTATCTGACACCTAGCTCCTAGAAGGAGTCATTGGGGCCGCTAACTCAGGGTTTCCAAATAGTCCCGCACCCGATTGCGACGCTTGGGCTGACGTAACTTTTGCAGCGCCTTGGCTTCGATTTGGCGCACCCGCTCCCGTGAGAGTTCCAGTGCCCGACCAATTTCCGCTAGGGAATAGGGATTGCCTGTGTTGAGACCGTACCGCATTTGAATCACATCCCGCTCACGGCTGGTCAAGTCCGAAAGCAAGTTTTGGAGTTCCCGCCCCAACGCTTCCCGCATGAGGTTATCTTCGGGGGACGCCTCTTCGGTTTCAAGCAAGTCACCCAGTTCCGTGTCTTTTTCCTTGCCCACCTTGATTTCCAGAGAAACAGAGCGGGGGACGCGCAGCAAAACTTCCCGAACTTGCTCTGGGGTCATGTTGAGTTCCTTGGCAATATCTTCAGTGCGAGCACTGCGGCCTTGCTCCTGGGAGATCTTGCGCTGGGCTTTCTTGATCTTGTTGAGTTTTTCGGTGATATGAACCGGAAGACGAATGGTGCGGCTTTGGGTGGCGATCGCTCGCGTAATGCCCTGACGAATCCACCAGTAGGCATAGGTGGAGAAGCGATAGCCTTTGGTGGGGTCAAACTTCTCAACCGCTCGCTCTAAGCCCAAGGTGCCTTCTTGGATTAGATCCAAGAGCTCTAGACCCCGATTTTGATATTTTTTAGCGACCGAGACGACCAAGCGGAGGTTAGCTTTGATCATATGTTCTTTCGCTCGTACCCCAGACTTTTGCCCCCGTTCGAGTTCTTCGACGGTCAGGTCAGCGAACATTGCCCAATAACTTTTCCCCCGGGCGATCGCAAACTTCAGCTCAACCACCGTCATCTCCACCGTTTTGGCCCACCGTTCCCAGGCAGGACGATGCCCTAACTTCGCAACCAAACGGTCATGCACCTCAATCAAGGTGGTGAACTGGGCCATGATTTGGCCCTGATGCTGCTGGAGCAAAAACAACTCCCAAACCAGCGGAGTAGCCCCAGCTAGTAAATAACGGCACAAGCTATGGGGGCAAGGTTCAGCAGCTTGGGCGGCAAGCTGAGTCCGCAGCTCGATTAAAGCTACATAGCGTTGAATAATTTGGGCTTCCGAAACCTCTTCGTCCCGTTGGAGCAGGGGTACACGACCAATTTCAGTGAGATAGAGCCGCACCAGATCAGTTGTTGTGCGGCTGGGCTTAGGATTGATGCCATCTTCATTAGCATCCACGCCATCTAGGTTTAGAGTTGTAGTGGGATCTGACCCCAACTCCGTGGTGTGGTCGTTAACAGAAGGATTAGAAAGGGCAGTCTGGGGCATAACTAAGGTCTTAATAGAGCAATCAAAGACAATACGCAGCAGATGACCATGATGAGAGGGGTTAAAGTGGGGGAAAGGTCGTTCCAGGCAGTCCCCTCCACTCACATTATCGACAAAGATTAAGCCAATGCCAGTGATGTTGGTCAGCGGCCTGGTTTAATCTACGTCACTGTTTTAGGTGATTCCTGAGAAATTTTGGCGGATTTTATCTTCAGAGAAGAAAAATCTGCCGAAAAGTTCCGATGCTATAGTTGAAAAAAATTTAATTCGGCAACTTGCCTGCTTCTGTCCGGTTTGAGTGCTGCACGACTCGAAACAGCCAAAACGATTTATTATCCTCACCCATGTTAGACACATTAAAACCCGTTAAAGATACTCGCTATTGGCTTTTAGGGTTAACTGTGGGACTGGTTCTATTCCATCTCTTTTTAACCGATAAAACGGGTGATGCCAAGAGTTTTAGCGTGAGCTTTATCTTTTGGGGCGCGGTTCTCTCGATGGTCTGGGACAAAAAAGATCAACTGAATTTAGAGAGCGATCGCTTCTCCAGCCTGTTTGGCACAACCCTTCTGAGCCTAGCGCTGTTCAAAGTAGTACAGATTTCCAGCGGTGGAGCCTTTGTCCAAGCCTTGCCCCTGCTGTTTGGCCTTAGCTTGGCGCTGATTGCCTCGGGCTACAAAGGCTTAGGACAATATCGCCAAGAACTGCTCGCGCTCGGAGTATTGGCGTTGCCTGGAGAACGGTTTCTCTCCAAT
Source organism: Spirulina sp. SIO3F2 (assembly GCA_010672165.1). Classification (GTDB taxonomy): domain Bacteria; phylum Cyanobacteriota; class Cyanobacteriia; order Cyanobacteriales; family Spirulinaceae; genus SIO3F2. The sequence continues at coordinate 11,323 of JAAHHN010000100.1, forward strand.
ATTTTGCAGGCTTTACTTCAAGCCGTTCGAGGGCAGGAACTGGCAGAAGTCACTGCCCAGTTTACCGCCTTGGGTCTCAATGTGGCGGGTTTGCCTGTGGAGCTGCATGATGCTGTCTATGTCCATACCACCCAGTCCGTCGTTTATGTCCATGATGGCTGTTCAGGGGGTGGAGTTATTGATTTTCTAATGCGCTTGAGTTTCTTGCTGATGCTCGTTTTTCCGATTCAACGGCTGGGCAAATTTCTAGCGCCGTTGATCGCGATCGCCATCGGCTTTCTCACCAATGGGGTGCGGGTGATGGTGATGGTGTGGCTAGTACATCAGGGCAATACCGCAGCATTTGACTATTGGCATACGGGCACAGGCTCCCAGGTGTTTGGCGCGATCGGTGTAATTCTGTTTGGTTTAGTCGCTTTCCCGTTTATTCAACCGGGTGCACTCAGTTCCGAAAGTGAGGCTGAGCCTGAGCTATCCGCTGATACTACCGTGGCTCCAGAAACCCAAAAAGAAGAATAGAGGTTAGCCGAGCTTCAAACCCACCGACCATTTCCCTTTTGACTGAAGAGTCGTCCAAGAAAAAATGCTCCAGAAATCCGCTTTATCGATAGTGAGAAAGATTCCCACACAACGAATATCGCAACAGAGCAACCGTAGAACAGGCATCTCGCCTGCTTTGGGACGATTATTTCTAGGGAGTACGCTTACAGTTTGTGTTTCACACTTGATTAATAATGTCTGAACAGAATCCAGAATTAGCAGTGTCAACTGAGACGTCAGAGACGGACACCAATGTAGCCACAACCCATCCTGATTCAGCACCTCAAGCTGCTGTAACTCCCCCAGCTTCTCCACGCTGGCGCTGGGGGATATTGGTCGTGAATGCATTGCTATTGGGGATTGGTGTTGCTTGGGTAACGATTGATCCGAAGGTGGGTCGTTTGCAAAGCTATGAGTTTCCCGAAGCTATTGAACTGGAGACCGCAGCATTTAAGAGCAGCGATCGCCTCAAGCCTGTGGAAAAGCCAGAGTATGAGGGGTCGAGCTATATTGCGGGTCGTCACTATCAATACCGCGATCGTAACCAACCCCTGGATATTGAAATCCGCTACGTGATTGATACCGAAGGCGGCGTGGATAAGTTCACTCGTGAGCACGAACAAATTGAAGGGTTTGAAAAATCTGAAGACCTCATTGCGCAGATCAAGCGAACACCGGAAACGGGCCACTATGCCTTGCTGCAATATCAAGATCGCACCTACATCAGCGCTTGCATCAATCCTCGCGGTAAAACCACCGCCTCCCACAGCCAATATCTGGTCAATCAGCAACTCTACGACACGGTGATTGAACGGGTCGGCGTCTGGTTGTTAGGTCGTCAGCGGTGGCGAGACGATCGCTGTCTCTGGACAATTATGTATACACCGACAGGTGATGATGCAGAAGTGAGCGAAGACCGTTTAGAGGCGGCCTGGGCGGAATGGGTTGACCATTGGCAGGCGAATTTTCCGGCACTTTAGGGGATAAGGGTGCTAACGCATTCAAACACTGCTATGGAAAAAGTTATGGGGCTACTGACAGCAGGATTGTTGTTGCTTACGCCTCAACTTGCTCAGGCTACGAATTGCCCTGTCGATCTTCCTGATGCCATTGCAACCCATATCGACCAACCCCAATGGGAGCGATCGCGCTGGGGTATTGTGATCCAAAATTTGGAATCGGGAGACGACCTCTATCGCCACAATGCTGAGGACTATTTTCTGCCTGCCTCAAACGCTAAACTCCTGACCACAGCAGCAGCTCTGAATGCTTTGGGGCCGGATTGGCAGCAACAGACGCTGATTTATCAACAAGGGGATGGAGCTGATGTGGAGGCAATACATATCACAGGTCAGGGCAACCCCACCTTGACGACGGCTGATTTAAAGGCATGGGCGCGATCGCTTTATGCCCAAGGCATTCGTACCATTGAGCGCTTGACTGTTTCTGAAGCTCCCCCCCCCTACCATCACCCCACCTGGGAAGTTTATGACCTGAATTTTTATTATGGTGCGCCCGTCAGCGGACTCATCCTCAACGAAAATAGTTTTCGCCTAACGGTGCTGCCCCAAGCTGTGGGTGAGCCGATCGCCTGGGAGACCGATGATGCGATCGCGCTGGGGCAATGGCAGATTAACAATCAGGGTGTAACGAGTGAGCCAGGTAACCCTTATGCCCTTGACATCACGGGTATTCTCGGTACACCAATTCTGAAGATTTCTGGCGCTGTGGCTGCTGATAATGGCCCCGATCCGTGGGACATGGCTGTGCTTGACCCAGCACAATATTTTCTCGATACCTTGCGATCGCAGCTACTCCAGGCGGGGATTGCGGTTAACACAGTGGCGGTTGAGCCCAGGGAACCGTTGGGAATGCCATTACACGAGACTTGGAACTCGCCCCCGCTCACAGAACTGATCCGCACCACGAATCAGCCCAGCCAAAACCTCTATGCAGAGGTGTTGTTACAGGGGCTGGGCCACGCTCACCCCAGCCAAGATGGGTTGATTGCCCTAGAAGCTAGCTTGACCAATTTGGGCGTTGACCCTGACAGCTACCAATTGGCTGATGGCTCGGGCTTATCTCGCCATAACCTCGTTAGTTCTGAAGCGATCGCCCAAACCCTTGCTCAGATGGCGAAGAGCGAGCATGCGCAAGATTTTTTGGCGTCGCTACCGGTGGGCGGTCAAAGCGGCACGCTGCGTCGTCGGTTTCGAGAGACCCCTGTGGCGGGTTCTGTTTGGGCCAAAACGGGCACTTTAACTGGGGTCTCGGCGCTTTCTGGATATTTGCAACTACCTGGACAGGAGCGCCTGGTGTTCAGTATTTTGCTCAACCAAGCAACGGTTTCAGTGACTGAACAGCGGCAAGCGATTGATGGGCTGGTATTGTTGCTAGCCGATTGGCAACAGTGTTCGACCCGCGATCAAGATACCTTGCCCGAGCTGAGTGGCGATCGTCACCAGCATGATCACGCTCAGGGGCAATAGGCCATAGCCCACACGAGGATGTTGGTCTAATGCCAGTATTGGATACAACCATAGCTTCTGACACTTCGCTGCGACCGCGTCTTTTTACCCAGGTTCACGTTTGCTTAATGCGACAACGTTAGGTTGTTGGCGGCGCAGCTCTCCTCACACGATCGTTGTATGCCTTGTTAGTTTTGGGTTTTCTGCGTCAACCTAACCTACAGGCTATAACTTTGGTCTTGTATTGAGGTGCATATTATATGGAAGCGTTTAAATGCCCTGCTCAAAGAACTCTCCGAAGGAATTTGATTTTACTAAACATCACCGTTAGCAAAATCGAGAACAAAATCCAATTCACACATAAAATTGAACTCATGAGGGGAATATTATCTTGAATTCCCACACCCCATAGGGTGGTTAACACTTTGTCTAATGCAATCCCTAAAACATTCGGCAAGAACTTATGAAAACAGTAGATTCCAAGGGAGCAGCGGGATAGAAAAGTGATAATGTTGTTGGGTTGGAGCGGCAGCAGGATGACAAGATAGACGATCGCTGTTGATGCAAAAAATGAAGAGATTCGAGTGTAGTGGGGGAGAAGACCATCAGCAAAAAAGTCTGCACGGTAAAGTAATTGCCATTCGATCGCGCCACACAGAATCGCAGCCACAGCTAAAGGAATCACAACTCGATTAATTTCTTTTTTGAGATTATAGGATTTTTTTTGAATAAAGCGATCGATCGCCTGGAAGATAAAGTAAGACGAAAAGATATAAGGAATGAAGTTGAGAGGATTACTATGAACTGCCCAAAGCTGTTGCTGACTCTCAAGCGTAAAGGGGGCAGCCCAAACGACATAAATTAATGAAATAATCAAACCGAGCGTCTCGTAGATACGCCAACGATTTTCTGGAATTTGGTATTGCGCTTTAATCTTTAAGCTTAAATCAGCCAGTCCTGTAATCAGTAGCAATGAAAACAGAAAATAGAACAAGCTCTCCCCAGCCGTAATAATCGTTGCCAGCAAATTAGCGACAGTGCCAAAGCGCTCATAAAAGCTAAAGTCACCAATGAGCAGCTTGACGGACATAAAAAGGCTTGTCCAGAAGCCATATAACAGCAAGAGCTTGGGCAAACTGGTTTTCCAAAAATAATCTTTTTGAGTTTGACGCTTGGCGTAGAAAAGATACAGCGATACTTGAAAAAATATCGGAACGGCTAATAAACCGATATTCATGTAATACACCGAGAACATTTGTGAAATGGTCTCATTAAAGGCGAAAATCCTTAGGCCATCACTGTGATGAAGCACAACCATCAAGCAGCAGATGGCCCGCAAGTAGTCAAAGCCTACAATATGTTTAGACAGTAATCGCATTGTTTAAATACTCCAATCTTTTCAATACTGTACGGAATAAGACGATCGCCCTTCAGAACCAATGTATTATCAAAGGCTCCGTATTTTTCCCATTTAAATTCAGAAGCTCTCAACTGTTTCAGCTCTAAGACTAAAACTCTTTATTTCCTACGGCTACAATAAAAAATTGAGCGCAATACTTTGAGCTTTTGTTCCAGCCTCAAACAATATCAACAGGGTGATTATTGAGCAAAGATGCATCAGAAATTGATAGCTGGACAAACTTTAAAACCCAAAACAACGGCAATTTATTTTAAGCAGGATTGACGCAATTCCCCCTAAATCTCCCAATTCTGGGGGACTTCCCTATTGTTTTCCCTCAGAGTTTGAGGTTTAGGGGCGAAATCAAGCCATGTGCGTATCTGATTAAGGTGTATGTGTTGAATTGCTCGGGGAACTATCCAAACGCTTGCTCAGGTTGTCTACCAAGGCGGTCGCTCAGTGGGAGTGGTCACTCTTGAGAGTACGGCTTCTGCAATGGTGCATCAGATTCTATTTCATCACACGATTCGAGATGAATCCTTAAAACTTCACCATCAGCCAACACAATCGAGAGACTGTCATGAAAATTTTGCTTTCTGCCTTTGCCTGTGAACCAGGGCTCGGATCAGAAGAAGATGTGGGTTGGCACACTGCTGTGCAAGCGGCCAGACGCCACGAGGTTTGGGTGCTCACCCGCAGCTACTGCCAGCAGACGATCGCACCCTACCTGGCCCAACATCCCATTCCTAATCTGCATTTTGTCTATTTCGAGCCGTTTGGCTGGACGGAAGACTGGAAAGGTCGCCAGGGTTTTTTGACGCTGCATTATTACCTCTGGCAAATTTGGGCTTATTTTGTGGCACGTCAGCTACACCATCAAATACAATTTGATGCCGCCCACCATGTCACCTATTGCCGCTATTGGAACCCGAGCTTTATTGCCTTTTTGCCGATTCCGTTTCTGTTTGGCCCAGTAGGAGGCGGTGAATCTGCACCGCCTGCTTTTCAGGCGACCTTTAGCCAACGGGGGCGAATTTATGAAGGGGTTCGGGATTTAGCCCGATCGCTTGGGCAACTCGATCCATTTTTACGTCTGACACTGCGACGCGCTAAAGTGGCGATCGGCACAACCCCTGAAACTGCGGCTCGCCTCAAACAGCTGGGTGCTCGGGACGTGCGGGTAGCGCAATCTTTGGGGCTGTCGTCAGCCGAAATTGAAGCACTCACCCAAAATCCATCCCCTGCGGCGCATCCCCTACGTTTTTTAACGGTCGGGCGGTTATTGCATTGGAAAGGGATACATTTGGCGATCCGGGCTTTTGCTCAAGCAGGGCTTGCCCAGAGTGAATATTGGATTATTGGTCAAGGGGTTGAACGGGACAGGCTTGAAGCACTCGTGCAAGCGCTGCATCTTACGTCACAAGTTAGATTTTTGGGGGTTCTTCCCCGTACAGCAGTGATGGAGACAATGGGTAAATGCCATGTGCTCATTCATCCGAGCTTACATGAGTCGGGCGGCTTTGTTTGTGCAGAGATGATGGCGGCGGGTCGGCCAGTGATTTGCTTTAATCTGGGCGGGCCAGCTGTGCAGGTAACGCCAGAAACTGGACGCGTGGTTACAGCGCACAATCCAAAGCAGGCGATCGCAGATCTGGCTGCTGCAATGACTCAACTGGCCCAAGACGCAACTTTACGGCAAACCCTGGGTCAAGCGGGCCAAAAACGGGTTAAAGCTCTATATGATTGGTCTGTGAAGGGTGAGCATCTCAGCCGGATTTACCACCAAATCAGTCGTACAACGATCTAGATATAACCCATTCGTAACGAGGGAGAGACTTCAATAATGGCGGTTGCAATTATCACAGGTTCAGCGGGTTTGATTGGTTCAGAGGCGACTCGCTTCTTTGCTCAGCAGGGACTAGAGATTGTCGGGATTGATAACGATATGCGTCAGGTGTTTTTTGGGGCAGAAGCCTCCACCACCTGGAATCGAAATCGTCTTGAGCAGGATTTGGGTGCAAGTTATGTCCACAAGGATATTGATATCCGCGATCGCGAGGCGATCGAAGCGCTGTTCGAGCATTATGGCAAAGATATCAAACTGATCATCCACACTGCCGCTCAACCTTCCCACGATTGGGCTGCCCGCGATCCCCACATGGATTTCACCGTCAATGCCAACGGGACACTAAACCTGCTCCAAGCCACCCGCACCTATTGCCCGGAAGCTCCTTTTATTTTCACCTCTACGAACAAAGTCTATGGCGACACGCCAAACCGTCTGCCCCTGATCGAACAAGAAACCCGCTGGGAAATTGACCCCAGCCATACTTACACCACAGGCATTCGGGAAGATATGTCGATTGACAACACAACCCATAGTTTGTTTGGAGCCTCTAAAGTGGCGGCGGATGTGTTGGTGCAGGAATATGGGCGCTATTTTGATATTCCCACTGCCTGTTTCCGGGGCGGTTGCCTCACCGGGCCAAATCATTCCGGCACCCAATTACACGGCTTCTTGGCTTATTTGATGAAGTGCGCGGCCACAGGCAAGCCTTACACCATCTTTGGCTACAAGGGTAAGCAAGTCCGCGACAACATCCATAGTGCAGATCTGATCAATGTGTTTGATGAGTTCTTTAAAGCCCCCCGTGTGGCTCAGGTGTATAACGCTGGCGGCGGTCGCTATAGCAACTGCTCTATGCAAGAAGCGGTGAAGCTCTGTGAAGAAATTACGGGGCGGGAATTCAAACCAGATTATTCCGAAACCAATCGCATTGGCGATCACATTTGGTGGATCAGTGATAATAGCAAGTTTGAGGCCCATTATCCGAACTGGAAAATGCAATATAACGTGCCGAAAATCTTGCAGGAGATTTATGAGTTTAATAAGGAACGTTGGGCCAAGGAGACGGATTAAGGGCTGTCGTTAGTTGGATTTCAAGCTTTTGCTGTGTGAGTCAGACGCTCCATCCCTTGTCCCGTCAGGCTTCTGGTGTTGGTTGACGACACGCCTGACAGGACGCACTTGATGCGCAGCATGGGAAAATCGTCAGGGTGGAGTCTGGCTCCAGCAAAGATGTTTCGTTCCCTGAGCCCCAATGCAGAAATTCAAAACTTGGTTAGCAAAGAGAACCGAGCAGCGTAAAACCCAGCAAAACGATTTAGCCAATGAGATTGCCCATGAGCTTTGGCTAGAGCGAACAGGTGGGAAGAAGAAAGATGTGAGTCCTGAAGAGGCAGAACGGTTGGCGGCGCTTCAGGATCGGCAGACTGGCGAAAAAATTGCGGCGAACCCCTTGAGGAGAATTGCTTGGCGCAGTGGTAAAAAACTTAAAGCTTTTACTCAATCAGAAGACCCCCTCCTCAAATTTATTCGCTTTTTTGTTTGGGAGATTCCCAAGTGGAATGTCACTGCATTGAAGCTGTTTGTGCAGTCAGATATGGTGAAGCTATTGGCGGTTCCTGTGGTGGCGGCAATTATCACTACGACCACAACCATCAGTGAGCGACAGGAACGGGAACAGGTTGAAACGTTTGATGAATATCTCAATCAGATCGATACGCTTACGTTTGAGCGTGGCTTGCTCACGGATGAACCAAGTCCGGGGGCTGTAGTGCTGGCGAGGGGACGAACGATTGCTGCGCTCCGAAAGTTGGATTTAAAGCGACGACAAGAACTGATTGCGTTTATTCAAGCATCGGGTTTACATAAAGGTGACAATGCTGTCATTAGTTTTGAAGGAGCAAATCTACAAAAGCTTAACCTGAGAAAAGCTGATCTTCGTGACTTTAATTTTGAAGAGGCTATTTTGTTGGATATCAATCTAGCAGAGGCTCGTTTGTGGGACGCAAACTTTCACTTTTCTTCTTTGCTCAGGGCCAACTTAAAGGGGGCTGAGTTGCAGGGAGCTAACCTAGAAAGAACTGATTTGGCTTTAGCTAACCTAGAAGGAGCTGATTTGAGTGGAGCCAACCTGGAAAGGGCTCATTTAGGCGGAATACCTAACTTAAAAAGGGCTTACTTGGGCGGAGCCAACCTAAAAGGTGTTTATTTTGGAAAAGCCAATCTTGAAAAAGCTAGCTTATCAGGGGCCAACTTAGAAGATGCTGATTTGGACAGAGTCAACCTAAAGGGGGCTGATTTGTCAGGAGCGAATCTGGAAGGGGCTTCTTTAAGGGAAGTTAACCTGAAAGGTGTTCAATATTGCAATACCATAATGCCTGATGGGAACATCAGAAATGATGACTGTAAATAAAAGCAAGGCATTTCCCTAAGTAATGGCTAATCGTAAGATGAGCAAGCTTGGAAGTATTACTTAACCCATAAACGAATAGAGAAGCGGATGTGAATTCGATCGCTCATCTCACTCATTCAAAGCGCGATCGAAATGCCTTAAGCGTATCCTGGCTCTTACTGGAGTCATAAATACCAAATACAACACGCTCAAAACATCCTCGAAACCGAGGGCTTTCAAGCCATTGTCCAAAGGCATCAGCGACCATACTAGAGTTGTTGCAAAACACACCACACCCCCAAGCCCCGAGCAAAAGCGATCGATGCCCATTCTCTTGGGCAACAGCTAGGATATAACCTGCCCGACGACGGAGCACCCGTTCAATTTCAGGCCCTGCATCGGGGTTACGGCACAACACTTGACCGGCATTCGGTGCAGGTGCGGTAATCACTGAGGCTAAAAAATAGCGATCGAGCAGTTTACGACTATGGGTTCTAAACCAAGGAACTCGGGGTGAATAAATGAGATGCTCCGTATAGAGGAGAGATTGATTCGAGCGATTCTTCTCATAATACTGGGGCTGTTTGAGTTGACACGGATATAAACCCGAACATCTTGCTAAATCTTCTTCCTGTGCCTTTGCCCCATTAACAAATCCGCCGCCAGGATTCCGAGCCGAGGCAAAGTTCAAAAGCACTAGATCATGACAACCTTCTTGATTGACTAATCGATAGGCTGCAACTTGGGTTTTCTCTTCAGTGACTTCGACTAAACAGTGATTTTCTTGATTCAATGCTGGAGAGTTTTCTAATAAGCTTTCATTAATCTCTGGTGAATAAAGTCGAGTCCCGTCTTCTGCTTGTTTTTGCTCAGCCGCAAATTCAATAACTTTTCCAGATTTGGTAACAAACTGCCCACTTTTTAAAATATCCAGCGTTTCTTTTGCAACTTCTTTTAAAGACATTATTTTTATCCTAGCGTGATCATGAATTTTGCAGAGACTCACCCAGAAAATCATTACCATTACGAGTGACCAAAGCATCCGATTGATTAGTTAGAGCAGTGTAGTATTGAAGATCATCTTCAAAATTCTTGCAAGGCTTGTCAAATGTAGCTTTGACAATTGTCAAATAAATACAAGCGATCTTACATGGCTCGGCTAATTTTTTCAGAAAGGTTAATGTCTATTCTTTTCCTCTCGGCTTTCGCAGAATGTAGAACAGATCAGTAAATGTCGAAGCACTGACATAACCTTCAATTTTCTGCTGTTCAATCAAGGTAAATATTTGATCTGTGTGATCGTAGAAAGGCTGACGCATGAGAGCATAGTCCAGAATAATATTTCAAGGTTGGCAGGGTGGTAGGCAATGCAAAACCCATGACTATCGAACACACCCTAAAACTAGGATTAATTAAACAAAACTCTGAATTAATCATCTTGCCAGGAAAGAGTATGAACTGAGAATTGCAAAGGCATATAAAAGCTGAAACAAAGTATAGGTTTGGTCATATGATCGAGAATCTTGAAATAATAAAAGACGTATTGATATAGTCAAACTCAAACCTGCAAAAATCAAATTTTCAATCAATGCAACCCAAAGTAAGTATCCTGGCGATGTTGAAAGCCCAAAACCATAAATAACTAGCAATATACAAAAACCGACGCTCAAGAAATAACAACTGTGCTTTTTGCCCAATACGATCGGTAATGTTTTTCTATTAACTTTGCGATCACCTGAAATATCTCTCAAGTCTTGAATAGGGCTCATAAACAGCCATATTCCACTGAGGAATATACTCCATAACCAAGTCAATTCATTCAATGGTCTAACTATCGCTTCACCTGTGACTAGCACCACAAAGATGCCCAAAGCAGTTAATGCATTTTTTGTTAACCAATGACGGTCGAGATTTTTGAAATTATATAGAAAAACAAGGACTAGCGCGATTAGATAAAATCCGAGGATATTTAGAATCCAAGCAATCGAAAACGATACATAAATGCTAAACCACAAATGTAACCTTGCTTGCTCAATCGATATGAGTCCAGAAACAATTGGACGATCAGATTTATTGAGTCGGTCTTCCTCAATTCCAAACAACTGATTAGAAACACAAAATACTGTTAGAATACTCCAGAAGTAAGCAACTGATAAGGCAAGCAAGAAAAATCCAGACAGGAAACCTTCAACATCCTGCAATGCATACAAAGTAAAGACAGAGCCAGGTAGAACCATCGTACATAGATCTCGCCTGACAAATAGCCAGTTGGCAAGAGCATTTTTCCATATCGATCGGAGAAACTGTTTACTGTGAGTATTCATATAGAAACTAGAGCTTACTTTGGCTTTTCTCGTTGGTTATTGTTGCTAATTTTTTGTTCCGATTGAGTTCAGCTTGTCAAGTAGGCCAGGCTTACAATAATGAGCTATGTTGTTACTTGTAAATCAAGTCCAATCCCTTAGCTGACAATCAGTGTAGCCAAGTTTACGTTTCGCAATCTGCTTGGGCTTTTCTAGCCCGACCTACTTAGCCTTCTTTCAATCATGCAATGAACACACAAGAAGTGAAATGTAGAAACAGTTATAAAAGATCCTAAGAATGGCAGTGTTTGCTAGGTTATTGAGGGCACATCATCAGTTAATACCAGAAGCCTTACAGGACAGGACGTAGAGCACCTGACTCTCTCCAATAGGGTGTGAACTGTAAGCTAGTCATCAAAATGATTTGAGACCTAACTAAATGATAGCCCCTAATTCAGATTGTTCATGATTGCTAGCTAAGAGCACTCACAATATCCTGATTACAAAGAATGCAAATGTTTTTGTCTCTCACAACGCCAAATGAATCCCCTGCGACGTCAACCGTGTAATCCAAAACCCTAAATTTGGATCATGCATCTGTGCCGCCACCACCCGCTTCACTTCCTGCGCCTGCAATTCCGACTCACACAACCCAAACACCGTTGGCCCAGACCCGGACATCATAGTTGCGATCGCCCCTGACGTCCCAAACGCATCACGCAACTGTTGCACCTGGGCATGGGCAGGCAACACCACTTTCTCCAGGTCATTGTAGAGATGGGCTGCGAGTTCGGCGCGATCGCCTTTAGTAATTGCATTCACCAATGGCCCAGAATGGAGCCGCGCCGCACGGCTGCGAACTTGCGCCGGGTCATTAAGATACGTCTCACCAAACTGCTGACGATAGGTTTTGTAGGCCCAGGGTGTTGAAACAGCAAGCTTGCGATGTTTTGCCAACACCACCCACAACGACGGCGGATTTTTAATAAAATCCAGCTTCTCGCCCCGCCCGGTGGCGATCGCGGTTCCCCCCGCCACACAAAACGGAATATCCGAACCAAGCTGCGCTGCCAACTCTTCCAATTCCGGTTGGGTTAAGCCCAAATGCCAGAGCAGATTAATCCCCACCAACGTCGCCGCCGCATCCGCCGAACCGCCCGCCAAGCCCGCCGCGATTGGAATATTCTTTTCCAGATGCACCGTCACCCCCCCATACTTGCTAAACGCTGTGGGGAACACCTTCGCCATCAGGGTGGCTGCCTTGTAAACCAAATTTTGCGTGGGGTCGTCGCCCAGCTCAGCATGATCGCAAACAAGCTGATGACTGGCGCTATCACTAAAGTCAAACGTCAGGCGATCGCTCAGGGCGATGCTCTGGAGAATCATCACCAACTCATGAAAGCCATCCGGGCGATCGCCGACAATTTCGAGATACAGATTAATTTTGGCGGGGGCAATAAGGGTCAGCATAGCGGAGAGAGAGTTGAGGACAAGGCAGGATCTGAGGACTTACGTATTGTTTCCGAAGACTCTAATCCCCCCTTCCCCCCTTTGTAAGGGGGGTGACGCCGCTAGCGGCTGAGATAATTGTGGTAGATAGAAGCTTAAGCAGTCTAAAACCCCCTTAATAAGGGGGTCGGCGCAGCTGGGGGGATCTCGTCAGCCTTGCGATAGGTCTAATTGAGTAAAACCTGTAACTGGTTACTCAGCGCGATCCATTGTGTCACACTCAGGTTCTCCGCTCGACATTGCGCCGAAATTCCAAGCGGCTCGAACACGGCTTCTAAGGTCTCCACGGGAACCAAGCTTTTAAGGTTATTTTTGAGCATCTTGCGCCGACTGGAAAACCCGACTTTCACTAGAGTTTCCAGATGTTTAGCATTCTCCACAGGTGGGGGTGGCTGGGGCACGAGCCGGATTACCGCCGACTCGACTTTGGGCGGTGGCGTGAAGGCTTTGCGCGGCACAGGGCAAATCTCTTCACAGGTAGCCAGATAGCGCACCCGCACGGTTAGGGCTCCGAACGCCTTAGTTCCCGGCTGGGCACAGAGGCGCTCGCTAATTTCTTTTTGTACCAGCAGCACGATCGACTCATAGGGTTGGGGGTTGGGTGCGGCGATCGTGCCGAGGAGATGCTGCAAAATCGGGCCAGTGATGTTGTAAGGAATATTGGCAACGATTTTGTTGGGATGCTCGAATTTTGGGAACTGCGCCAACGGAGCCAGGGTTTCGGTGCTGAGGATATCCCCTTGCAAAAGCAAGAAATTGTCTTCATCGCCAAACTGACGCACCAGTTGTTTACACAAGTCGCGGTCAATCTCTACAGCGGTTAACGCTTGCACCCAGGGTAAGAGGCGTTGGGTGAGGTTGCCGGTGCCGGGGCCAATTTCTAGGAGGCGATCGCTCGGTTGCAGTTGGGCCGCTTCGAGGATGCGATCGAGCACAGCTTCTGAGCGCAGCCAATATTGAGCAAAACGTTTACGGGGTCGGGTCATGGCAAATGGACTGAGTAGCGAACCCTGAGTTTACTCTGGAAAAATATCACCGATGACTAAATCAGCAAATTCGTTGACATTGGCTTCATCAAACACAGAATGGAAGATAATCACAACCACCTGTTCCTCGAAGCAGGCAATGGTGATCGAGCCGTAGGGGTTTTGATAGATGATTTTCCGAGCTGAGGCACTGCGCACAACACCATCATTGTCTTGGGATTGCCTGGCCGCAACCCGATCGACTTCGGCAATACAT
>JAAHHN010000101.1 GCA_010672165.1 Spirulina sp. SIO3F2
TCTTTCAGCAGCACCTGGATTGCCCGCAAAAAGCGCTAGGGCAAACGGGATGAAAAACACGCTTAGTATACTGAGCTGGATCTGAGGTATCCTCCGTTGAGGCTTACAACAGTGATGCACCCTGCCTTGGGGCGGGAATTAAACTGAAAACCTCTCAGTTGTGGTTGATATGACTCGTCGAGTTGTGTTCTACTGGCTCGATTGATCATGTAAGCGATCGCCATCTAAAAACATAAAGGCTACGTCTTGATACAAGCTGTATCTTAAGCTACGTTGAGCGAATTAATAAGCACGACATGAAAAAAATGCAATTAAATATCTTCTTTTTTTAAGATTGAATGATCTATCTGTCAAGATCGCGTTACGCAGGGATCGCTAGCATTAAGACTTTTTGCGATCGCGTCACAGTCTAGAGAACCCTGACGTTCAATAGGATCAGGAGGCCATAGAACTATAGATTTCGTGAGAGTGGGTTATGACCAAATATCGGGGCCGACGGCCGTCACAGCTAGCACGTTTAATCTGGAACTTTTACCGAGAAAACGCAACTGAGCAAGAACGGTTGATGCCACTCGCCAATTGTCAAGTTTTCCGACGCTGGGGTGTTTTGCATCTCCGTTGTCAGGATGCTCAAGTTGCCAATGCTCTATTGAATATTCGTGAGATTATTGCGTTGCCCATTGCCAAGCTGCGCATTGCCCATCACATGAAGATTCTGATCAATCACCAGTTGATTGCAGATGTGCCGATCAAGTTTGATCAAATGGATCAAAAAGTTGTCTAGCATTCCCTCGCTATATTGGCTGGCTAGGGGCTATCGTCAGTTAGATGTCAAGCTCTTGCTGTAGCTGACTTACCGCCCCTTATTCTATTTTTGGGTCGGGTGCACGATCCCTTGTCCTGTCAGACTTCTGGTGTGAACGGACAATCTGCTCTGATATTTTGCGGCGATCGCTCCAAATGTGGGAAGGTGAGAGTTAGTTTTTTATGTGCTGTACCCTCACTTTTCCTGGCGATGGAACACCCTGAAATTGACCTAGCCCCATATATTGATCAAGCAGTGCTCCAGCCCACTGCAACCCCTCAGGTTGTTCAGCAAGCCTGCCAAGCCGCAATTCAATACAACTTTCCAGCCGTCTGTGTGTATCCCAGTGCGGTGGCGATCGCCACCGAGGCACTACACAACAAGTCTCCCCAAGTCTGCACAGTGATTGGTTTTCCCACTGGAGCAACGAGCAGTGCCGCTAAATGTTATGAGGCGCAAGATGCAGCAGACAATGGTGCCACTGAACTAGATGTGGTGATTAACTTGGGCTGGCTAAAAGCGGGTGAAACAGATGCGGTTTATCAGGAAGTTGCCCAAATTGTTGAAGCCACGGGCCAGACTGTTAAAACCATCCTCGAAACGAATTGCCTTACTCCCAATGAATTACAATTGGCAGCAGAAATTTGTATGGATGCAGGGGCAGCCTACCTCAAAACCAGTACGGGCTGGTTTGGGGGAGCAACCATTGCAGATGTCCGTCGCCTGCGAGAGTTGACCCAAGGTCGGGTCGGCATCAAAGCCTCGGGGGGAATTCGGACACCAGAGCAAGCGATTGAACTTATTCTGGCAGGGGCAACCCGTTTAGGCACATCACGAGGGGTGGAGTTACTCACGCTACGGGAGCAGGGATTGAAGACGTAGCTGGACACTGCGCTGAATGGCTCAATACTTGGTGCATGGGTTTTATTAAGACTGATATTAATCCGTTGCCTCGGCAGACTCAGTCGCACCCTGCGCTGCACGGATTTTGTCCCATATTGCTTCGACTTCTGCCGGTGAAAGGGTCTCCAAACCGCCAAAAACAGGCTCATCTACACTCTCTGTATCTGTTCCATCAGAGCCAGAAATTTGTTCTTTAATGGCTTCTAGTTCTTCTGGAGAAAGCGGTTCGAGTAGTTGCGCTTGAGCTGTGAGTGGCCCAGCTAATGCAAAGAGCATTAAGCTTGCAATCGCAAGTATAGAACGAGAAGATAAAACCATGATATTTAGACAAAAGCTAACAGGAAATCCAAAAAAGGGAAAGTGCCCTCTCCCTTATGATGCTGTCTTCGCCCAACCAATCTGCCCATTTGCAACTTGAGGATAGGCAACACCTCAAGTTGCAAATGGGCAGGTTGATTTAGCGCTGCTATTCGGGAGTAGAGGTTGCATCTGCATCATCGCTTGTATCTGAATCGATAGCACCTGTATCCGCTCCTTCATCCGGGGTAATGCTATCCAAGCCTTCAAATACAGCACCTTCACTATCACCCGAAATGCCAGGTGTGCTCTCGCCTGGATCAATGCTATCTAAACCCTCAAAAGCTGCGCCTTCATCAGGGGTTTCACCATCGTCGGCAACATCGTCACCTGCATCGTCATCATCAGCAACGTCATCACCGGCATCATCGTCAGCAACGTCATCACCGGCATCATCGCTATCAGAGATATCCGTATCGGCATCATCAGTACCATCAGCCTCCGCTGCCTCATCGGCTTGGATCAGAGCGAGAATATCCGCTGCTTCTTCATCAGAGAGGGGCTGTAAACCCACCAAACCAGGGAACGCACGACTGCTGGGGCCATTTTGCACAAAACCACCAATCAGTCCCTCACCGCGCAGCGCTACAACATAGCGACGACCTCGACGGTTTTTGACCTTGATCTTAATCTTCAGCGAACCATCCCGCTTCTGTTTAATCCGGACGTTATAGCTGGGAGCGTTAACAATTTCATACCGAACCGTATCGTTATCCCCTCCCCCGGTGAAGATAGCTAGCGTTGCCGTAGAGCCGAGGTTCTCAATATCGAGATCTTCAAGAATGGCTTCAATCAGTGTCTTGGCGGTGTCAAGTTCTGTCGCGCTGGAGGTTGTGGTTGTGAAAAGATTGACGCCGTTAACGGTAAACGTCTGGCTGCTTGTAAAGGTAATGTTGGTGGTATTGAGGTTGAAAACAATGTTAGCGGCATCATTGTTGGCATCATTTTCAATTTCAGCATCTGCTTCAGCGAGAGCGCGATCAGTTGAAGTCCCAAACTGAGAAGCAAAGGCTTCCCGATCAAACACAGAGCTAAAGCCACCGGAACTGGAGAGCGTTAGGGTACTCGGCAGGTCAATAACCCCCGTGGTGATCTTCGAGTTCAAGCGACCCACTTCTAGCTCACCTTCCACACTGGTGAAGCCGCTCACACCAGCACCAAGGGGGTCAGTCGTGGTCTCAAAAAAGAGTTGAGGAATCGATGCACCATCCACCAGAAAACCGTCGAGTGTGCTGGTGATATTAGTAAAAGCATTCACACGATAGGCAACAGCAGTGGTGACATTAGAGAAGGGGACAATTGAGCCGCCTTGATCAAAACCAATTCCGCTTAATTTACCCACTAACAACCCAGTATCACCATTATCAATATCGCCATTGTTATTGGTATCGACAAAACCACCTGCTGCGGTTGGGACAAAGTCAGGATTGGTCAGCACCCCGTTAGGACTACGGAGTTGCATATTGGAGATGTTCAAGTCAAAGAGGCTGATGGGCCCATCGGCTGCGTTATCGGGTGTGAAGAATGCCGCATCTCCATTGAGTACCCCACCCGTGACTTCGATTTGCGCTTGGGCGGCTGGGGCGATCGCAAGGGCAAGGGTGGCAAGACCTACAGAAAAGATTGTGCGTTGAGTTGAGAAAGTCATAAGTTGAAAAACTCCACAGAAAAAAGATGACAGAACAGCAGACACACACGCTAAGGAGAGGCTCACTGTTATGGGTTCAGGGGGGTAGGCTGTATTTTATTGAACCCTTCTACCCCAGCCGCCACGGATATTGGATTTCCGAAATCCATATCTGGCGGGGATGATGGATGCTATGACTCAAGCAACCCTTGAACAGTTCCCGCCACGTCGTTTGTATTAACCCAAATCAGTCAAATCACTGATAGCCTGTCACACAAAAGGGAGATAGCAATTTGCTATCTCCCTTTATCTGTCTTGTTTAAGGTTAGGTTAGAGTCCTAATCAATAGGAACAAACCTATGCTGTATTTTGTGACTGAGCGATCGTCCTAGTACTCGACGGCGGAAGTAAGCCACCTATTCAAAATCCACCCGATATCTGTCATACAGACACTTTGAACTTTGAACTCTGCACTTTGAACTTCCGCCCTGCGGTACTAGTTAGGTGCATCTGCATCTGCGCCATCGGTTGCACCTGCATCCGCCCCATCACCCGAAACGCCGGGAGTAGTCTCGCCAGGATCAATGCTATCTAAGCCCTGGAATGCTGCACCTTCATCAGGGGTACCGTCATCAGCGACATCATCGCCTGCATCGTCGTCACCATCATCATCAGCAACATCGCCGCCGTCGTCGTCACCATCATCATCAGCAACGTCATCGCCGTCGTCGTCACCATCATCATCAGCAACGTCATCGCCGTCGTCATCACCATCCGAAACATCGGTGTCAGTGTCGGTATCGGTATCATCCACAGCGTCAGCGTCAGCATCAGCCGCCTCATCTGCCTGGATCAGCGCGAGGATATCCGCAGTTTCTTCCTCAGACAAGCGATCCAAACCGCTAAAGCCAGGAATCATGCGGCTGCTGGGCCCTCGTTGCACAAAGCCAATGGAGATATCACCGCGTTGCGCCACGATATAGCGACGACCCCGATTGTTCTTGACTTTGATTTTGACCTTAATGGAGCCATCACGGCGCTCCTTGATTTTGATCTTAATGGTTGGAGAGCTAGCAACTTGGTAACGTACCCGACCCCGGCGACCGCCACGACTGCTGCTAGAGAAAATTGTCAGAGTTGTGTTGTCGCTGATAGACTCGATATCCAGATCATCCAGAACTTCCTGGATTAGGGTCGCAGCCGTATCCGATTCTGTGCTAGTGGACGTTGTGAACGTTGAGAAATCACTCGAACCGTTTACTGTGAAGGTTGCAGTGGTGGAAAAGTTGACAGTGATACTGCTGAAGTTGAATGTAATGTTGGTTGGTGTATTTGTACCATCATCGGTGTTTTCAATCTCAGCATCACTATTAGCTAAAGCCCGACCTTCCACATTGGTAAAGGAAGTGCTGGAATCATTCACCCGGAAGTTAAACACAGAGCCAAAGTTACCGCCTGTGCTGCTGATTTGTAGGGTGCTGGGGAGGTCAATCACACCACTGGTGATGTTGGAGTTGAAATCACCTACTTCTAGATCACCTTCTACTGCAGTAAATCCAGTCGCCACTGGAGTCGGATCATTGGCTTGCGTAAAGAAGAGCTGGGGAATGTTGGCTCCGTCCACCAAAAAACCATCGGCAAAGGTATTGGTAACGTTGAAGTTAGTCACTCGGTAAGCCAGTGCTGTTTCGACGTTAGAGAACGGAACAACTGCACCTTCTGATGTGAAACCAATCCCGCTTAACTTACCCACGATTAAACCTGTGTCCCCATTGGTGACAGAACCAGCGGCTGTACCAGCGCTGTTGTCTACGTCGATAAAGCCTCCTGAGGCGGTAGGGGTGAAGTCCGGGTTGGTTAGTACACCGTTAGGACTAACAATTTGCAGATTGCTGATTTGCAGGTCAAAAAGGCTAATAGGGTTGCCTGCGCCTAGATTGTCGGGAGTGAAGAAAGCAGCTTGACCATCAATCACACCACCATTGACCTGGATTTGGGCTTGGGCAGCTGGGGCGAGAGCAAAAGCAAGGGTGGCAAGACCCGCAGAGAAGATTGTGCGTTGAGTAGATAAGGACATGATTTTAGAAACAAACTCCACAAAGGTTGAAAGCATACAGCAGCAAAAGATTCATCTCAAAGAATCTAACCTGTCTGCGATGGGTCTAGAGAATAGCATCTTCTCAGGAACCCCCTGCCCCAGCATCCACAAGCTCAAAATTGTTTGTATTGTGGGGAGCATTAAGGGTTATGACCAGGGCTAAGTTGCAAGAGTTCCCGAGATTCGAAACAGTTTTCCGGATTCAGCCGATTTGCTGAGAAACTGCGCAGTTGTGCGCAACAATCTGGCTAGGGGCTGTCGTCAGTTAGAATTCAAACGCTTACTGTGGATGGCTTACTGCTCCTTTCCCTATTTTTTGGGTCGGGCGCTCTATCGCTTGTCCCGTAAGATTTCAGGTGTTAACTGACGACGCGCCCTAAAATGTCAGAGTTGTGCGTAACGCACCGATGGTCACCGTCTCATTCCGAGGGTTATGGAGGGGATCAAGGATCACCATAAAGCCAGGGGTGACACTGATGTTATCCGTAAGCTGAATCCGATAGAAGGCCTCAATGTGATAGCTGGTACCCGGTTGCCCACCGGTCTCATTCACACTCAAGTTCCCTTTGGTAAAGAAACCAGGTATGTTACGGGCTTGGTTTGCATCAGGGATGCCACTGTGGGTAATGCGTGGAAGCTGGCCAAAGTAAATCGCCCCCAGATTCCCCTCACCACCAAGATCAGGAAAACTCAAGAAAGACATCCAGTTCAGAGTTTGTACTAAACCGGAACCCACAAGATAGTCAGAAACGGTCATGCCGACCCAGCCCCCAAAGGTCACGTCCGGTGAAATGCGCCATTCCGTGCCTAAGCCATAGGCATTGGTTTGCATGGGCGCACGGAGGTTCGGAGTGGGTGTACTATTACCAATGATCAATTGCGAGTCGCCAATCCCAGTAAACAGACGCCCGCGCGGGGAGTAGTTATTGATATATTGCGCGGTGATATCCCAATCCCGACTGGGGGAAAAGACAAGCTGTAGGCCCAACGTGGTTGCACCGAGGTCACCGCCAAATAGGCCGCCATTCGTGGCATCAGCGGGAAGTTGGGAGGCAAAAACCCCTTGAACACTCACATCTGGGTTAATTTGCCAGTCAACACCGAGTCCCCCTGACCCTGCACCAATTGAGAGGATGGGGTTGCGTTGGGCAAAGGAAGAGAGCGGCCCACTGCCCGCACTCTCAATACGGTTCGTACCCCGGAAGACGTTGACGGGGCTAATCCCTTCTGGCCCGACCATGACTGCCAGGTTGCGGCCAATCAGATGACGATAGTTCAAGTCACTGAGGTTAATCGCGTTAGCAGTATCAGTGAGATAGGCTAAACGCGTATAGTTGACAATCCCATCTGCAAACTGCTCAGAAATGCGGCCATCCCCTGCCACAAAACTAGCGAACAGCAGACTACGGGGACTGAACTGGGTGAACAAACTGAGCTGGGTGGTATGGCTTAAAAAGACTTCGTCATTGTTGTCATTGAAGGTGCTGCCTGCTAGTTGGAAGGGTGGGCTGTTTTGACCCTGAATACCGACAATGACCTGTCCAAACAGCTTGGTTGTGGTGGAGAACTGATTGTCTTCCAGAAAGTCCACACGGCTTTCGAGGTCATCCACCTGCGCATTGAGGGCAGTGAGTTCCGCCTCAAACTCAGCCATCAAGCGATTAAGGGCTTCAAGATCATCTTGGGTCGCAAAGCGATCGCCCACTTCGATTAATGTCCGTTCCATGACTTGCCAGCAGGCATTGAGGGCTGCGGCAAATTCGTAGCGGGTGAGAGCACGGTTGCCCCGGAATGTCCCATTGGGATACCCCTCAATACAGGCATATCGGCTGACGAGGTTTTGCAAGGCTTCATAGGCCCAGTCCCCTGGATTGACATCCTGTAGCTCAAAAACGTTATTTACTTGAGCCATCGGATCAGCTTCGATGGGCTCTAGGACAATTTCCACTGCTTGCTCAGACATCCCGTCAAAGGACAAATTAGAGGGGATAGATGTGGCGGACGATGGTGTGAAGGTTGTCACCGCAGACGGACTGCTGGCAAGGGTTGAGGGGGTGTGTAAAATCTGAGCAGAGGTCTCAGCGGGAGTGAGTTCTTCTACGGTTTTGAAGGTCGGCTCCAGCTCGGTTTCGTTGCTAACACTGTAAGCAATCGCGGCTGGCTCTGAGCTATCAGCTGCTTTCTGCATTGTGATTGCATCGGGAATCAAAACTTCAGATTCCTGATCGACGGTTAAAGCAAGATCCACAGGTGGTTGCAGTTCATTGCTGGTTTCAAGCTGAACCGCAGGTTGCTCAGTAAGCTCAGGGGCAGATTGCGCAACAGCCCCTCCGGCTAAAATACCCCACGCAGAGAGGAGTAAGGGAACGGATAAATATTTAGGTGAAACAGCATTGACCTTCATGATTTTTGTAACATCCTCCAACACACACAATAAAAAAATCAATAAATTAAGCAGACGACTTTCCCGGAAGAGGGCGATCGCTGGTTAGCGACACCATTTAGCTTTGATATTCTAGTGCAGCCGCCAAGAGTGTGCACAAATATTACGCAAAGTTGCGCTTATGCAATACTGTTTGGCTATTTAGATTGGTTCAGGAGCGATCGAGGAAGATAAACCCTATCCAGAAATTCAGTGCGTACATCATCCTCTTGGCAAGCTGATTAAGAATATTGCTTCACTTAGCCTGCACCTGATACCCCCGAGGCGTAATCAGCCAATTGGCGTAGTTTCGAGTGTTGCTGTTGCCGATTAAGACCGTGGTGAGCATATCAATGGGATGAGTCAGCATCTCGCCCAGTGTGGTCAGAATCATTGACTCATCTGCTCGATAAGCTGAGCGCACTAATGCCACGGGAGTTGCTGGGTTACGATGAGCCAGAAAAATCGACTGTGCTGTGACGATTTGGATTTGGCGTTGATGCGATCGCGGATTATAGAGCGCCGTCACAAAGTCTCCTTGGGCGGCTGCCTTGAGTCGTTGCTCAATAACTGACCAGGGGGTGAGCAAATCACTGAGACTAATCGCACAAAAATCATGCATTAGGGGAGTTCCCACCCGCGAGGCAGCCGCTTGCAGGGCGGTGATTCCTGGTAGAACCTCAATATTGGGCGTTTTCCCATCCCAGCCTTGAGTCTGTAAGGTTTCCAGTACCAAACCAGCCATGCCATAAATACCGCAGTCACCAGAGGAGACCACCGCCACGGATAGCCCTTGCATTGCTAGTTCCACCGCCCGCTCAGCCCGCTCCCGTTCCTGGGTAATTGGCAAGGCTTCAATAATTTGTCCCGGACGCTGGAGTGGCTGAATCAACTCTAGATAAAGACCATAACCAATGATCACATCAGCCTGAACCACTGCCATTTGCGCCGCAGGTGTCATCTGGTTCAATGCCCCTGGCCCCATACCTACTAGGGCAAGGTGTCCGGAGCGGCCAGTGTATTCCTGTTCCGCGAGGGCGATCGCCACGGTTACGCCCCCCTGACCTAGCTCCTTGAAACTCTGTTTTTGCACCAACAATCGCCCATGCTCACTGGCAACGATCGCCGCTGCCTCAGCCACACTCGCTGTCCCTACAGCTTGAGCGACCACCTCAGAGGGATTAGGGACAGCCACATCATTAAGTGTTTCAGAGGAGAACGTGCATAGAGGCAGATTTCGTGCTTTACAAAACTGCTGAAATGCCACCTCGTCGGCTTTGAGATCGAGGGTGGCTAAACCTGCGATCGCCTCAGGAGCCAGTTGTGCTTGGGTTAAAGTCTCACGAATCGCCTGTTCCACCAACGCTAACGCTGTCCCCCGCTCACAGCCCACACCAACCCAGAGGACACGAGGATGCCATTGCACCTTGGGAATGGTTGAATTAGCGCTAAACTGACGCGGCGTGACGCTGATCCAAACCCGTGCCTGGGGTGTACTTGTCCCTGGCTCAAACGCGAAGGGATGGTCGGGGGGTAAATGTTCTTGCCATAGGGTTGAGCCGACTTCTTGGATGACCTCAACAGTCTGACGTCGAGCGATCGCGGCACTAACCCCTGTCCAATCCCCTGCACCTTTGTGCCACCCCCAAGGCTGACCTAATGTGTCGATCGCGGGCAAATCTAAAGCCTCTGTTGCGCCTGTAATCACAGCCTCAGCCTGCCAATAGGGAGCGAGGGTTCGGGCAAGGCGATCGCCTCCACCCTGATGCCCCCCACAAAGGCTCACCACAAATTTACCTTGGGGGTCAATCACCACAACAGCGGGATCAGTAGCTTTGTCTTTTAATAGGGAGGCAATCAGCCGCACCACAGCCCCTGCCGCTAACCCAAAGATTAACCCCTCATATTGGGGCCAGATATTGGATATACAATCCCGCAAGGCTCCTTCATAAGGCTGATCAATAGTATGACTGGCGACAGCAGCAGGCAGATAGAGGGGAATATTGTTCGTTTGGCAAAAGGGGCGGAGGGTGGCGATCGCGTCTGGGGTGGTAGCGATCGCTGCTAGGGAACCGAAGGTGGAAAGAGTCAAGGCTTTAAAATTGCAAGAACTACCCCACCGTATCCTGATCGCGCTGTGTCCTCATCTAGCTTGGGTTTAGCTTTAGATCTATTCAGAGTGGTGTTCAGCAGATCTATTCAGAGTGGTGTTCAGCTCAGTTGCCAACATTTCAGAGTAACAATTCTCTTGTTTTAGAGTCATTAAGTAACCTTTGCCATCATCACAACTAATCCCTGAAAATCGATGAGTGACTATATTACTCGCAGTTACACTATCCTTTATGAACTTGTCTTGGAAGAACATCATCATCAGACAGGTAAAACCAAACATTTTTTTGGTGAAACTCTAAGTGAGAAGCCCTATATGCTCCAGATTGTCCAGTATTCTAATGGGTCTGGGTACAACTTGGTTCACTTGGATGAGAGTCGGCAGAAATTGACAGATACCTATCACGATAGTGTTGACCAGGCTATGGCTCAAGCTAACTGGGAATTTCTAATTAATCAGAGCCAATGGAAGTTTATCAATCAAGGGAAAGAATATTATGTCAGTCGTGCTTCTGAGGAAATGTTGGAGCGAATAACCCAAGAGCTGAGGGCTCGGATCAGAAATCGTCAAGCGAAAAATCCTAAAGATTAAGTTAATCGTCTCGATTTTAGAATTCAGTAAATTTCGTGAAAGTCTCTTTTTGAATTTAGATCCGAGCTGCTCTTAAACTCTAAACCATTCAATGTATGCGTTATTTCCGAAATTCAGTAATACTCACCCTGGTTAGCTTCACGATATTTGTTGTGAATGGTCGAATTGAGTGGCTGCCCTACCATCAGGGTCGATTTCTTGTGGGTGACAATATCTATGACTCGATCGATAAAGTGAAGTTCTATGAGACTGCCCTGAGCACCTTGGGAATTATTGGTTTTCTGTCGTGGCGATCGCTTTGCTACACAGTTCCAAAATCTATTTTCGTGAGTTTCGGCTTTACAGCTATCAATTTGGGTTTGATGCTCATTGATATTCGTCTCAATGAATTTAGCAAAGAAATTAACTTAATGATCAAATACACCTACATCGATCCAGCATGGAGTTATCCGTTAGCAACGATCGCTCTTATCCTTGGTATTAGCCTTGTTTGCCTTGCATCGATTTATCCCAGAGCTATCCGACGCTGATTACGAATCATTTTAAAGACAAGCTGAAACCGCGATCGCCTTGATACTTTGAAATTGGAGCAACACAATACCCCCAAATAACAATGGACGTTAAAGCTGCTGTGGCCACAGGCGCAGGCCAACCCCTCACAATTGAAACGGTTCAGCTTGATGGGCCGAAAGCAGGCGAGGTTTTAGTCGAAATCAAAGCCACAGGGGTGTGCCACACCGATGCCTTTACCCTCTCTGGCGCTGACCCCGAAGGCCTATTTCCTGCCATTTTGGGGCATGAGGGGGCGGGCGTTGTGGTTGAAGTGGGGCCAGAGGTCAAAAGTTTGAAACCTGGCGATCATGTCATCCCGCTCTACATTCCGGAATGCCGCTGCTGTGAATTTTGCCTGAGCGGCAAAACCAATCTTTGCCAAGCCGTGCGATCGACCCAAGGCAAAGGCGTTATGCCCGATGGAACGAGTCGTTTTTCGCTCAATGGGGAACCGCTTTTCCATTACATGGGCACGTCCACGTTTGCCCAATACACCGTGCTCCCCGAGATTTCCCTGGCGAAAATTCGAGAAGATGCCCCCTTCGATAAAGTTTGCTACATCGGTTGCGGCGTGACTACTGGCATCGGCGCGGTGATCAATACGGCCAAGGTGGAAGCAGGTGCAAATGTGATTGTGTTTGGTTTAGGTGGGATTGGCCTCAACGTCATTCAAGGCTGCCGGATGGTGGGCGCAGATAAAATCATTGGCGTCGATATTAACTCCACCAAAAAAGCGATCGCCGAGAAGTTTGGTATGACTCATTTTGTCAATCCCAAGGAAATAGAAGGAGATTTAGTGGCTTATTTGATGGAGCTAACCGGTGGTGGTGCAGACTACACCTTTGAATGTATCGGGAATGTGGACGTGATGCGCCAAGCGCTCGAAGCTTGTCATAAGGGTTGGGGCGAGAGCATTATTATCGGTGTGGCGGGAGCTGGTCAAGAAATCAGTACTCGGCCATTTCAATTGGTGACGGGGCGAGTGTGGCGAGGCACGGCATTTGGTGGGGCGAAGGGTCGGACGGATGTGCCGAAGATTGTGGACTGGTATATGGATGGCAAGATCAATATTGATGATTTGATTACCCATGTGATGCCGTTAGAGCAGATTAACGAGGCATTTGAGTTAATGCATGAAGGGGAGTCGATTCGGACGGTATTGACGTTTTGAAGGCTCTAGTACCGCGAGGCGGAGTTCAGAGTTCAGAGTTCAAAGTGCTTGTAAAACAGGCATTCTGTGAATTTTGAATGGATGGCTGATTTCTGCCGTTCGGTACTAGTGCAGCGTCAAGCTTAAAACTGTGAGTTGTTCGTTTCCACATCACTTACTCGGCAATAGTGCTATCGATAGATAACACACAAAATTAGAGCTGACAGAACACTAGCCTTTTGAGGTGTTTCTCTTCAGCGATCGCTCACTTCCTTCTCAGCCCGACTCAAGCGAGCGTATCTAACCTAAATTTAAACCGCTGAACCCTTGACTATCCATGTTTAAATCTGTCTTTAGACCCACCACTACCCTACTTTTACTGCCCCTCTGCGCTGCGATCGTCGGCTGTTCTGGCCCTGCTGTTTCCGATACTGCCCCCGCCTCCGATACCGCTGAGACGTCCCAAACAGCTTCAGCAGAGCCACTGAACGTTGATGACTTAGCGACTGTGCTGAAAACCTACGTTGATGAGCAAGGTTTAGTTGATTACGTTGGGCTCCAGGGCGATCGCCAGGATCTCGACCAGTTCAACGATAGCCTTGCTGCTGTGACTCCGGAAGACTATGCCGCCTGGAGTGAAGCAGATCAGATTGCCTTTTGGATTAATGCCTACAACTCCTTAACACTGAAGTCGATCATCAACCAATCCCCACTCAAAGCCAGCATCAAAGACATCACCGGTGTCTGGCGGATTCGCAAACATAAGATTGTTGATGGCTCTAAAACCCTCGACAATATTGAGCACCAAACCCTCCGCGTTGACTTTAATGAACCCCGCATCCATGCGGCTCTAGTCTGTGCCGCTATCAGTTGTCCTAAACTGCGAACTGAGCCGTTTGTGGGCGATCGCCTCGACGAACAACTCGATGACCAGTCCCGTGATTTCATCAATAGTTCCCAAGGCCTCCAGATTAAGCCCGATGAAGGCACAGTTTACCTCTCCTCGATTTTCCAGTGGTTTGGCGACGATTGGCTTAAAACCTACGGGGTAGAAGACGGCTTTGCGGGTAGCGCTTCAGAAAAGGCAGTGCTGAACTTTGTGAGTCAGTATGTTAGCGATGAGGATGCTGCCTATCTCAAGGCGGGAGACTATAAGGTCAAGTATCTGAACTATGATTGGTCGCTAAATTTGCAATCGTGATGTTTGCATAATGCATTTTGTAATCTCAGCGTCAGCCAAGGTGTGAGTATCGCGTACCCTAGGTTTGCAATACTCTTCAGCTCTCTCTAGGAAACATGAGCCAACCGCGTCTGAAGTCCCTGCTTGCCCTAGCGATCGCCCTGATCCTCCTCCTTTGGTTGCCGCTTCCTAGCCACGCGAGTTCTGTCAAAGCCCCTGTGGTTTTGGACGGTCATGTGCTCTTCTCCGTGGGGGAATCAGGCAACTTCACTGCCCAGGAGCGGGCTGCGGCGGTCAACCGTACTCTTGCTGCTGAAGCCCGCAGTACCACATCACCAGAGATTCGAGTTGTTCAAGAGGAAGGCTTGACGATTTTGCGTTCAGGCGATCGCTATCTGCTAACGGTCACTGAGAATGACTTACAAAACGCTGCTTGGCCCAGCGGCCAAGGGCGAATTTGGCGCAAACAGCTTCAGCACGCCATTGAACGGGCGCAGCGAGAGCGCACCGCTACCTATCAGCGACAGATGATTGGGCTGATGGTGGCCATGTTTCTGGGGTCGCTGCTGCTGCTGGTGATTGTCCGTCAAAGTACTACCCGTCTCTCACGGCATCTGATGCAAGCGATCGACGATCCCAGCTCACCGTTATCCCCCTGGGCCGAACCTGCCAGTTTATTTGTTCGTATTCTTCGTTGGGTGTCTGAGGTGGGGCTAGCGATCGGTCTGCTCTGCCTGATTAGTGAACAACTGCCCCAAACCCGCACCTGGCGCTATCGCTTCTTTCAACTCTGGAGTGACCCGTTGGTTCCCGTTAATGAGGGGGTCTCTAAGTCCATTGCTGATTTGGTGATGCTCGTATTGATCTCCCTCGGGCTCTGGTTTTCTGTCAGCATCCTCTCCCGCTGGTTTAAGATGTCCATTTCACGACGGATGGGTCGAGAATCCTCGACCTATGAAGTGATCGCCACCCTGGTGCAATACAGCTTAGTTTTGCTTGGTTTGTTGATTGTGCTGCCCCTATGGGGGATCAATCTCTCGTCTTTGGCGATTTTGGGTAGCTTCCTGGGCGTGGGCTTGGGCTTTGGGGTGCAGAACATTATTAACAACTTTGTCAGTGGTCTGATCATTGCCATTGAACGCCCGATCAAGGTGGGAGATTTTGTCACAGTGGGGAACTTTCAAGGCACCGTAACGCAAATTGGCTCCCGAAGCACCCAGATTCGCACCCAAGCTCAAGTCACGATTATTGTGCCCAACTCGCGCTTTCTGGACAGCGAAGTGATTAACCGCAGCCATGATGACACCATCTCACGGCTACATATTCCGGTGGGTGTGGCGTATAATTCGCCGATCGCCCTGGTTCGTAAAGCGCTACTAGAATCGGCAACTCAGCATCGAGAAGTGTTGCTACGCCCCGAGCCCCAAGTTTGGTTTATGGAGTTTGGCGATAATTCTCTCAACTTTGAGCTTCTGGTTTGGACAGTGGAGCCTAAAGAACAACGACGGATCAAAAGTGATCTCAACTATCGGATTGAAGCGAATTTACGTAAATACAACATCGAAGTGCCGTTTCCCCAGCGCGACCTCAATGTGCGATCGCCCCAGTTACAAACGCTGGTCAACACAATTTTGCAGCAGCAGGGTGTTGAGATTGCACCTGAACCCCCGCTTGAAACTTCAGATGGCGAGGCATTGGCCTTCCTGGATGTCGCCCCGGAACTCTCTAGTATTGAGCAATTTTCTTCCCGAGATATTGAGCAATTGGTGGCCGCCATGCGTGGGCCAGAAGGGATCGATATCAGCGATCGCCGTTATCGTTTTAATATGTATCCCCGCTGCTTTATTGGCTCTGAAGCTGTCACCTGGCTGATGCAATACCACGATTGTTGTCGGGAATCAGCGGTGGCGATCGGTCAAATGCTTGGCGATCGCGGCATCGTCCACCACATTAGTGATGATCATCCCTTTAAAGATGCATATTTGTTTTATCGGTTTTATGCTGATGAGTAAGAATTCAGAATTCTACAGCCAACCAGCTTTAACTCAGTGAATCTGGATCAATTCCTAACTGGCGTAGTTGAGCGATCGCCTGGTCAAGTTTAGCTTGGGTTTGAGCTTGGTCTTGTTGAGCTTGGTCGAGTTTGGCTTGGATTTGAGTCTGGGCTTGTTGCGCTTGATCCCGTTCGAGTTGGAGTTGGTTACGCTCTTGGGCTAACTCGACAAAAGTTTTGAATGGTTCTCCATTGGGATCAAAAATCTCCAAACCATCTTCAAATAGCTCAAATCGGATCTTCAGCAACGGAGACACCCAGGGCAGATGCAAGGGCGTGATAATTGTGGTCAGCTCATCAGATTGATTGGTACGAGCAAAACCCCAAAAGTTATAGGAATTTGGGTCATAAAAGTACATTTCCAGCACACCATGCTCAGCATAAAAAGATTGCTTCGCTACCATCTCAGCACCAGAGTTGCTGGGGGATAAAATTTCAAACACCACTTGGGGGGCAATATTGTCTTCTTGCCATTGTTGATAGCTGCCCCGATAGTGATCAGGACGACCCAAAACAACCATCGCATCCGGGGCCTGGACTGGTGTTTTTTGACCCCGTTCCACTTCGACGGGATACCAAAGTAAATCACCTGCTGCAAAGGCGTTCTGGCCTGCTAGCAAGTGCTTCAGATTTTCAACTAAACGGACAATCCATTGATATTGCAAGGTATTATCAGCCATCGGTTGACCATCCGAGTCCGGATAGAGATTGGGAGACGTAATGGGGGTTTGTACCATAATGGGTGCTAGATCGGGAGTGTCAGATCAGGAGCAAATTGGATACCGCACCACAATTGTATCGAGTTCAAAGTATCTGAACGGATCACTTTGAAGATTTAATCTTAAATCTTGGCCCCGAGGATTCTCTACGGTGCAGGATTGGGAAAGCGTTGATGAACTGTCTCAATGGCCGCCAGCACCTCAGGCGAGAGGTCAAGTTCAAGGCTGCCACAATTGGCGGTGAGTTGCTCCAGCCGAGTTGCCCCAATAAGCGTACTGCTGACAAACCAACGTGATCGCACAAATGCCAGAGCCATCTGAGCTGCATTAAGCTGATATTGAGCCGCGAGTTCCCCATAGGCCTGAATCGCACCTAGAAAATTTGTTTTGGTGTAGCGTTGTCCAAAGCCGGGGAATTGAGTGATGCGACCCGTCGCCTTGATGCCGCGCTGATATTTGCCTGTGAGGTAGCCAAAGGCCAGCGGACAATAGGCAATTAAACCCACATTTTGGTGATAGCAAGTCTCAGCGAGATGCGTCTCAAACACTCGATTGGTGAGGTTGTAGGCATTTTGCAGAGAAACCACTTGAGGGAGATCGAGCTGTTGGGCAAGACGGCAGAATTCGTTTATCCCCCACGGTGTTTCATTGCTCAGACCCAGATAACGAATTTTGCCAGCGGTGATCAGGTCGGCAAATACCAAGAGTTGCTCCGCGATCGCCACAGTCGGCCGCACCTGACTGGGGTCATAGTCGGTTTGGCCAAACAGCGGTACGTAGCGATCGGGCCAATGAATGTAGTAGAGGTCAATGTAGTCGGTTTGCAGACGTTGCAGACTCCCATCGACTGCTTGGACAATGGTTGCGCGATCAAGCCGACGCTCGGTACCTTCAAGCCAAGTGAACGGAGCATTCGGCCCCATCACTTTAGTGGAAATAATCAACTGATCGCGCTTTTGTTGGGTTAACCAATCACCAATAATCGTTTCACTGTCGCCGTGGGTTTCAACCCGTGCGGGCATGGGATAGAGTTCGGCTGTGTCGATAAAGTTGATCCCTTGGGCGATCGCTTCATCAAGTAATGCACGGGACTCAGTCGCCGTATTTTGCTCGCCATAGGTCATCGTTCCCAAACCCAGTTCGGAAACCATCAAATCGCTCGTGCCCAAACGGTTATATTTCATTGCAGCATCACCCTTGTTGTCTCTCTACTCCAGATGCAAGGGTTGATGAAGTCGGATTCACATTCAATGCAACAGAGCTGAACGTATCAAACGCTCTCAACCCGCCAAGAGTGTTCCTAATCAAAACTCAACTGACAGTAATACCCTAAAACCTTGAAAGACTGCTAAAAAGCAGAGCATTGGATGCTCCAAAACATCACCATTAAAGCCTCAAAGTTGAGGCAAGCTATATCTGTGAACAGTTATAGTAGCTGTATAGCTAAGATGTGTGTTTCAGACAATTTGCTTGTTATTCATTGAGATGATGCACAATCGATAGCGGCTGATTATGTAAATAGAACAGTCTTCAGAAAAGATGAGGCAAGTGGTCAGTCAGCTTATGTTTCTGCGGATTTCTCTTCAGCATCTTTCGCAGATTTTTTCTGGTTTTAACAGAGTAATTATGCTTAAGGTACTACGACGGTCACAATCTAAGCGTGATTCTACTCACGGTGTTCTGGTCTTCCTCGTCCAGTCCAAGCTGCAATTACAATATTGGGAAGAGATTCGCCCCTGACGAAACCATGCTGCCGCTTCGTTCCTCCCCCATTACTCTATTGCTGCTTGCTGCGGCGATCGCCCCTATCCCTGCATTACTGTCTAGCCAACCCAGTTGTGCCCAATGGCTACCGACTGATATTGATACCCGCGCCACCACCGCCAATCCGGCTGCGCCACCCCCACCCCGCTATCCATTGCCCAACGAACGCATCACAGAACAGGCGACCCCGCTCCCCATCGCGCCTGATCTTCGCGTCACCGCTTTAACGCCAGACAATCAGGGACAACTTTGGGTGGGAACCTGGTCGGGTTTGTCCCGCATTGACCCCAACACTGGCCGTATCTTAGCGCGAGTGGGTTTACCTAGCCCTCGCGTTGAATCATTGGTACAAGATCAAGCTGGGCGAATTTGGGCTGGCCTCTACAATGGCGTAGCACGGGTTGACCCGTGGAGTCAGCAGGCCAGTACCTACCAGTTTCAATCCCCTTCTAATCGAGCATTAGCGTTGTTGGTAGACCATCGTGGTTTTTTGTGGGTGGGCACAGAGCAAGGCTTGGTGATGATGAGTTCGGATCAGGGAGCGCAAATCACTACCTTGCAAGAGCTGCCGGGGATCAGTGCGCGGGCACTCACGCAAGATGGGGCAGGTCAGCTCTGGGTCGGAACCCTAGAGGGTCTGGTGCGTGTGGATACCGCCAGTGCGTACATTATTGGTCGGATTCCGAGAGTGCCCGGTGGGGTTGTACAAGCTTTGGCCACATCCTGGGATGGCCGAGTGTGGGCGGGTACACCCAATAGTTTGCTGGTGATTAATCCGTTTTCGCAGCAAGTGGAGCGATCGGTCACGACATTCCGGGGCCAAAATGTCACCGCGATCGAGTTTGACCCAGATGGTACGGTGTGGGTCGGCACAGACAACGGTCTCTATAATATCCGCCCCACCACTGGCGAGGTTTTGGGGCAAATCAGTGGTTTACCTTCTCACAATATTGGCTCGATCGCGCCGAGTGTGGGCAATAAAACCTGGGTGGGAACATCTGAAGGATTAGCGTGGATCAGTGAAAGTACAGGTTTAGTGAGACCTCACGGTGGCTTTACCCAGCAGCGCTATTAGGAGCCAACCTTGACCGTTTCAATGAGCGGGCAAATCTCTCCTGCTGGGGGAGGGGTCTCGGTCGCCCAGCGATCACGGTATTGTTCGAGTTCGGTTTTAAACGCGATCATTTCCTGAATTTGCTGGTCAAGTTGGGTGATTTTGGTTTGCAACAGCGATTGCACCAGAGCACAGGGGCGATCGCCCTGTTGATGAAGATTAAGGATGTCGTGAATGTCTTCCAGAGAAAACCCGAGGGCTTGGGCTTTTTTGATAAATTGCACCTGATGCACGGCACTGAGCGGATAGTAGCGATAGCCGTTGGCTCCACGTTGAGATTGTAGTAGGCCGCGTTCTTCGTAATACCGCAGCGCTCCTACCGCAACTCCGGTTTGTTTAGCGAGTTGACCAATTTTCAGGCCGGTTGCGATCGTCATGATTTTTATGCCAAGAAAAGGGTTAAGCCAAACTGAGCTGTTGCACCGTTAGGTTGCTGATTTCACTTTAAACCTTAAAGTTGGCTAGAGATCAAAAGATCGAATAAGTGCGTCGTAGTTACAATATAGAACGTCTGTTACGCTCTTGCTGATTGTGTACGACAACTTCTGTAAATACCTCATTGAAACCTATCCAGACGATTTTGTGGCTTGGCTCATTGGTAAACCTGTCGCCTTAACCCGATTAGAGCCAACTGAACTGATTAGCGACCCGATTCGCGCCGATTCCCTATTGCTCCAGGGTCAGGATGTGGTGTTGCACGTAGAGTTTCAAACTCAGCCCGATAAACAGATCCCCGAACGCATGGCAAATTATTATCTGCGTATTCGTAAGAAGTTTGCGACACAGCACATTGTTCAGGTGGTGGTGTATTTACGGGCGACCGACTCACCCTTGGTACAAGAGAATGTGTTTCAGTCAGGTGGCATGACCCATCGATTTGAGGTGATCCGGCTCTGGGAACAGCCGAAAGCGGTGTTTTGGGACGCGCCAGGTTTATTACCGTTTGCGATTCTCTCGAAAGCTGCTAACGAGGATGCCGCAGCTCTGTTAGAGCAGATGCGAGTACGGATTAACGAAGTGACACCAGATGTTGCAATGCAGGGTAATTTGGCAATGGCAACAGCGGTGTTGGCAGGGTTAAAATTAAGTCCAGTGGTTATCCAAGAAGTGATGCGGAGTAAGGCGATG
Organism: Spirulina sp. SIO3F2; assembly: GCA_010672165.1. Lineage (GTDB taxonomy): Bacteria > Cyanobacteriota > Cyanobacteriia > Cyanobacteriales > Spirulinaceae > SIO3F2. Next base: position 20,574 of record JAAHHN010000101.1, read on the forward strand.
CGTGAGTCTTTGTTTTATCAAGAGATTTTAAGAGAGGGGCGTGCGGAAGGACGCCAAGAAGGTCGGCAGGAGGGTCGTGTGGAGGGTCGGCAAGAAGGACGTCTGATGATGTTGCGGCAAGTGGTTCAGATTTTGCAGGGCTGGGGTTTTCCAGTGGAGCGGCTGCTGAAGATAGTTGGTATTACGATGGCTGAGTTGGAGCAGGTGGAGTTGTCGCACGAGGATGAGGCAAGCTCCTAAAACTTTGATTGTGTAGGTAATAGCTTCCTACCTCTACCTCTACGTCTCAAACAACTTGTCTGATGCAGTATTTCAAACGATTTAAAATACCATCTATTTCAAATCTTCTTGAACGTGCTTGGAGGAAGTATCGTAAGGCTATTCTCTGGAGTGGTGGCTTTATCTGTATTGGATGTGTGGTGTGGGGATACTTCCAATTGGATAGTTCGGAAAAAAGAGAAGAGGCTCGCAATGTTGTCTATCCTCTTCTTCTGGGTGTTGGCGGTGTCTGGCTGAATCGAGAATTTCAAAAGGGGCAAGATCGTCGTGCTGAGCTTGATCGTAGAGAACAGCGTGAGCAGGATGAGTTTAAGACTTATCTTGACAAGATGGAACGAATCATCAAAGAAGGGATAGAGAGTGAAAATGACGATAATTTCAAAATAGCTCAAGCCTTGACTGCAAATGTTCTTCGAGAACTTACCGAAGAGCGTCAGAACCAAGTAATGTTTTTCCTTGACTCGCTTAACTTAGTTGGAAAACAAGATAAGGAAAGTCAAACAGCAAACTCTGAACTACAGTCAAATAATCAATGTATTTCGTTGTTGCGAGGTATGAAACTGGCGAATGCTGACTTACAAAAGCTCTATGCTGTTGGATTTTATGCTGACAGTGCTGACTTGCGTGGAGCTAAACTTCAAGAAGCTGATTTTTCTGAAGCCAATCTTCAACAGGTTAAGTTATCTGGCGTCGAACTTCAAAGAACTAATTTTTTTGGAGCTAACCTCCAAGAAGCTGATTTATCGAATACAAAACTTTTCGAAGCTATCTGGTTTGAAGTTAATCTCCAAGGGGCTAAGTTGTACAGAGCTAACTTTGAGGGAGCTAGTTTAACGCTAGTCAATTTCAAGAATGCATATCTGTCTGAAGCCAACTTTCGAAGAGCTAGTTTTGATGAATCCAACTTTCAGGGGGCTAATTTGTCTGGAGCCAACCTCCGAGAAACCCGGTTACATAATGCCAACCTTGAGGGAGCTAATTTATCCGCATCTTTACGTTTACTGACCACACTTGACCTTGCTGCTTATACTGACCTCACAGGATCTGATTTGTCTGGAGCTAATCTGAAGAAAGCAAAATTATCTTCGGCGAATTTTCAAGGGGCTAATTTGTCTAAAGCTAATCTTCAAGAAGCAGATCTATTCAGAGTTGATCTTCGAGGAGCTGATTTACGAGAAGCAAACCTTGAAGGGGCAAAGATTCACGAAGTCTTATATTGCAACACCATCATGCCAGATGGAAGTATTAACAATCAGGATTGTGATTTAAGGTAAAGCTTGTTTCAAACACACCAGCAATTGAAATACAAGATTTAAGCTACTCCAAAGTTACGTATGTATTTCTCATGCAGGCTCTATAACAAACATCTGTCACTGAGTAAAGATAGATGTGCTACTCGTACTTGACTCTACAGCTAACTAGAGACTCTAGGGTAAGGATAACTCAACCCCTCACCCTCCCATGACCAGCACTCGCCTCCAACTCCACGGCATGAGTTGCGCTGCCTGCGCCACTGCCGTTGAACGCATCATTGGCAACATCACTGGTGTTACTGCCTGCCAAGTCAACTTTGCCCTCGCCCAAGCCACCGTCACCTACAACACCCAGATCACAACACTTCAGCAGATCCAAGAGCGCGTTGCAGCAGCCGGGTTTCAAGCCGTCATCGCCGCAACCACAAGCCGTGAGAGACACAGCCACGCAGAACAACAACAACTGATTCGTAAGCTGATTGTCGGCAGCATTGTAAGCATAGTGCTGATCGTTGGGGGTTTACCCAGCATGGCAGGCATCATAATCCCCTGGATACCAGCCAGCCTGCACCACCCTTGGGTTCAGCTTATTCTGGCAACTCCAGTGCAATTCTGGTGCGGTCAGATATTTTTCCGCAAAGGTTGGCAGGCTATCAAGCGCCGTAGTGCAGACATGAACACATTAGTAGCGCTGGGGACAGGTGTTGCTTACTTATATTCTTTGTTTGCTACCCTTTTGCCTGGAGTTTTGGCAGCTCAGAGCATTCAGGTTGCAGTCTACTATGAAACCGCTGTAGTTGTGATTACCCTGATTCTTTTGGGACGCCTACTTGAAAGTCGAGCCAAAGGGCAGACCGCTGACGCGATCCACAAACTTATGGGCTTACAAGCCAAAACCGCCACCGTTATACGTGCAGGTCAAGCACAAGCTATTCCGATTGAGCAGGTTGTGGTGGGAGACATAGTGCTCGTGCGTCCGGGTGAAAAAATTCCTGTTGATGGTGAAATTATGGCCGGGCAATCGACGGTTGATGAGTCGATGGTGACGGGTGAATCAATGCCTGTCCGTAAGCAAATCGGTGATGAGGTAATTGGTGCAACCTTGAATAAAACCGGACAGTTCCAATTCCAAGCAACAAAAGTCGGTCAAGATACGGTGCTTGCCCAAATTGTGGAGCTGGTACAGGCTGCCCAGAATAGTAAAGCACCCATCCAACAGTTGGCCGATCGCGTCACGGCTTGGTTTGTGCCCACCGTTATGGCGATCGCGCTCTTCACCTTTATTCTCTGGTGGCAGTTCACAGGCAATCTCACTTTAGCCCTAATCAATATGGTTGGTGTGCTGATTATTGCTTGCCCCTGTGCTTTGGGTTTAGCAACTCCAACATCGATCATGGTGGGCACAGGCAAAGGTGCTCAAAACGGAATTTTAATTAAAGATGCAGAGAGCTTAGAACTGGCTCACAAAGTCCAGACGATTGTGTTAGATAAAACAGGCACAATTACCCAAGGCAAGCCCACAGTTACGAATTACATCACTGCACCTAATTTTAATAATTGTACTGAACTAGAATTCTTGGCACTTGTGGCAGCGATCGAACAATGTTCCGAGCATCCGTTGGCTGAAGCCGTGGTTCATTATGCTCAGAGCCAAGAGATTAAAATCCCCTTGCCAGAGGTGACAAATTTTGAAGCGATCGCGGGTATGGGTGTGCAAGGATATGTTGAAGGTCAACTCATACAAATTGGTACTGAGCGTTGGTTAGCAAGTTTGGGTATAGAAACACGATCGCTCCAACCCCGTCAGCAACAATGGGAGGCCGAAGCGAAAACCACTGCCATGATTGCAATCAATAGTCAGCTTGCAGGTCTGATTGGGATTACCGATGCAATTAAACCCACTTCTGTTGTAGCGGTTCGCGCCCTGCGCCGCTTAGGGCTAGAAGTGGTGATGCTCACGGGGGATAATCATCAGACTGCCGAAGCGATCGCGGCTCAGGTGGGCATTAACCGCATTTTTGCCCAAGTTCGTCCTGATGAAAAAGCCCAGATTATCCAAGCCCTACAACAGGAGCATCCTTCGCGCCGCCAGAAAACCAAGCTGGTGGCAATGGTGGGAGATGGGATTAATGATGCACCAGCGTTAGCCCAAGCGGATGTGGGGATTGCAATCGGCACAGGCACAGATGTGGCGATCGCAGCTAGCGATCTGACACTTATCTCTGGGGATTTGCAGGGCATTGTGACTGCAATTCAACTGAGCAAAGCCACAATGCATAATATTCGCCAAAACCTCTTTTTTGCTTATATCTATAATGTTTTGGGTATCCCGATCGCGGCAGGTATTTTATATCCCGTTTGGGGCTGGCTACTCAATCCGATGATCGCGGGGGCAGCGATGGCTTTTAGTTCGGTTTCAGTCGTGACAAATGCCCTACGGTTACGCAACTTTCAGCCACACAGCAAACTCCTTGGATAGAATAACAGTATTGACTTTAAATTACTGCCCATGAACAGCGCTGTGCTTTCTCGCTCCCGTCCTGAGGCTTTACCTGAGCAACGGGTGACGCTGGAGGGTGTTTCTTGGCAACAATACGAAACCTTAATCACAACCCTTGGCGATGACTTTCCAGCACTTCGCTTGAGCTATCTGGAGGGAACACTCGAAATCATAACCAATTCCCCCCGCCACGAAGAACTCAAAACCATGATCGGAATGCTAATGGAAGCCTACAGCCCTTTTCAAATAGATGAGGAGCAGTAACAACAGTGAGAAAACCAGTTTTGGATATCTTCTGTAGTGACCGAACCTAAAGATTGCTCGATAGCATCTACCAAGTCAGCATATGTCCTGGGTTCAAGTTTGTTGAGCTTTGATTTCATTTGTGA
>JAAHHN010000102.1 GCA_010672165.1 Spirulina sp. SIO3F2
TGCTGGTTTCGAGAGTGTTTTTCAAACAAGGTATCCAGGCTATCCGCACAAAACCTATTTACCATCAAACTTTGAGCCATTACGCTCACTGGACTTTCTTGGGCGAATGTTTCCAGGATTGTGGATAGCATTATTTTTCCTCTCGGTTGCTATTCCCTACTCTAATCGTTCTCTATCTGTACACGTGTTCGCGTTGAAAGGGCTGGGTGGGCATCGCCCACCAGATATAGATTTTTAGCGATCACAAGACGAGCATCATTCTTATTACATACAAAACGGATTTGGTATGACAGGACATCGGGATAGAGCGCCCGAACTAAAAACAGAAAAAGGGGCTGTAAGCCGATCATCGCAAGCGTTTGAAATTCAACTGATGACAGCCCCTAATTTAGAAAGCCTGATCTTTAAGCCAGGTCAACACATGGTCATTGACAACGTCAGGAACTTCATCATGGGGGCAGTGACCTGCATTAAGAATAGGATGGAAGGTTACATCCGGATGAGTTGTATAAATTTCTGCTCCTTTAATTGGTGTCCAGGGGTCAGCATCCCCCCAGAGCACCAAGAGTGGCTGCTGGATGTGGGGCAGCAGTTCGCTAGGTGAGGGGCCGGGCGGGGCAGTGAGCACTGAAGCAAAGACTTGCTGTGCCCCTGGCTCGCAAGACGGGCGATAGAGCATTTCCACCAGTTCATCTGTTACTGCTGTGCGATCGCAATAGACTTGATAGAGCGTGTTTTGAATTCGGGATTTTTGGCGAATCAGGTTAAACAGAAACGGCCCAGTGAGTGGTGAACTAACGGCCTTGGCAAATGTCCCCATAATCAATCGCAGCGGCCAGTTCAATTCATCAGGACGGTGATTCAGCCCACCCGCACAATTAATCAGTACGGCCCCTCGTGTTATTTGGGGCCCCCGAGCCAAGAGCATAAGACTCAATAGCCCCCCAATGGAATTCCCCACCAGCACCATGGGCTGTTGAATCTTTTCAGCCCAAAAATCTTGAATCAAATCCACCCACAACTCAACGGTATAGTCCAAGGGGGGCTTATCGGAGGCACCAAAACCCAAAAGATCTAGAGCATAGACTCGATAGCCTGCTGCGGCCAACACAGGAATATTTTTTTGCCAATGCCCTAGCGATGCCCCAAAGCCATGCAGTAGCAACAGAGACTGGGTTCCCTCGCCGACAACAGTGTAACGGAGGCGATGGCTGTGCCATTGCCAATCTAGAGTGGCCAGAGGAGTGGGGCGTTGAACTGCTACCATGCTAATGATTAGAATTGTTAAAGTTATTTGAAGTTATTTTAGGCATATTTGTCCGGTGACGATGGGAGAGTTCCGGGATTCTAACCCTAACAGTGGGATTCAGGTCTTGATAAGTGTGGTGGTTATGGAGGAGTGAGACGTCGTGACAAGTTTTTCGCACCATCCGATCGGGAATAGCAAACAGGCAATTGTTTTTGACAATGTCGCTCAGAGTTTCAGACAAAACGAGCCCTGGCTCATTGGCCCAATTGCCCAAAATCAGAATAGCGACACCTTAGAAAATGCCCTGGAGCCCAAGTTTACAACGGAGAAGCCGAGTTCGGAGGTGGTGTGGTTCTACGCAAAACCTTATGTGGGGCCAATGTTACTTTCATTACTGCTCCTGGCTTTCTTGATTCTGTTGCTGCGTCAACGTCGCTTCAAAGAAGCAAGCTTGGCAGGTTTTGCCACAAGTTTATTGGGAGTCGCTTTCCCAATCTGGCTTATCGTGAAACTTACATTGGGCTATTTGGGGGTTGAAGAACCCCATACATCAAATCCGCCTCCTTCTGAATCAATCCCTCCTACCTCTGCTGATTTGCCTGAATCAGCAGATCTGCAATCTGAACCATCCTTGGAGGAAGAAACCAAGCCTGCGCCGGTTGTAGCACTTGGACTAGGGAACTTGAACCTCGATTTTGAGTTTGGATTATCACCAGATTGGCTGACGGTTTTGGATTCGGACGTGCTAAATCCCCTTGAGGATGAGGGCAATCAACCGACAATAACAGTAGATGCTGGGACATCCGCAACAATTACAGCTTGGAATGCCGCGAATGCAGCGATCGCCGAAACTTGGGGTTCGAGCCCTAATCAGAGCACGCCCAACCCTTCTACTGTCTCAAGCACATCTGCGCCCAGTTACAGCATCACCACAACAATTAACGGGGGAGCCGGTGGGGCAGCCCCCATTCCCCCTCGCTTAAGTGCAGTAAACTTTGACGTTCCGATCCCGTTTCGTTCCATTCTCCGCCAAGGATTGAGCGGCCAGGATGTCATTGTGTTACAAAAGCTCCTGAAAGATTTGGGCTTTTATGAAACTGAACCGGATGGTTATTTTGGGTTGCAAACTACGATCGCAGTGCAGACATTTCAGAAGCAGCACAACTTACTGGATGATGGCATTGTGGGCTTTAGTACCTGTGAGATTCTAAATGCCCAAACCAGTGAGATAACGCTTCGGTGTCGAGAGTAGCTTGAGCAATGATGTGAGTTGTCTCGGGATAGCTTGATAATGGACTCTAATAGTGAAACAACTGACCGAGCAAACGCAGCACATGCAGAAAGAAATTACTCTCCAGATCCCGGAATAGCTCAAAATCTTGATTTGGATTGCCGAAAAACGGGCGAAGCGTCCAGCCCAATTGACTGCCGACAAACCCATAGAGGATTAACCACATCTGCATCGCCCGTTGTCGCCGTTGTTGGACTTGTCCATCTTCAGCTGTGATTGCCACCATCCCCCGATAAAAGACTTGCACTCCGATCACACTCGCTAACCCCAAAATAAAGATATTTAAAAGCTGAAAGAAGACGTAATCACTGAGCGAGAGACGGAAAAATAAGGTCACGGGTGCAAACCCCAAAAGCATCACCCCAATTACCCCCATTGCCCCGAGCAATAACACCAAATATTGCAAAAAGCTACGTTTTGATCCCGCAACCACTTCAAAGAAAAACAGCGCGGGGAGACAGATCGCTAGGGTGAGCAAATAGAGGGCAGGCAGCTTGATCGCGGAAACCAATATCTGAATTCCCCCACTAAATGACCCTAAAATCATGCCATAGAGTGCAAAAAAGCCAGAACTACAAACTAACAATGACAGGGCTGTTTGGTTGAGATATTTCTCTTGTTGAACATCTGCAAAAAATTGGGGACGATCGCGTAGAAACTGCATCAAAACTGCAAAGTGGTTCATGATTGAAAATTCGAGGAATAGTTAGAAGCAGAAGGTGCAAGACGGAATGAAGATTCCGTGTGATACCGAATCCGGTCATTAAAACCAAAGAATTTTCCTGATGTAGGGGCTGGGTCTTCCTGCCCTACGGGGTATTTATTCTCGGTGCATACAAAGCGGATTTCGTATGAGAGCAGTTCAAATTACTCAAGTATTCTGCCACCAGTCTTATCGGCCATTTTGAGCAAATTTGTGCAAATTGTGATGGTTGTATCAAAAAAAGTAATTGGTCGCTGAAAACGCCATGTCCCCGCAAAAAAAGATCCCAGCTTGGAGTCTGGGATCAGAGTAGGTAGTATTTCAGGAGAAGTTGTGATGTCTAAGGCAACAGTGGAACAGTTAAACCAAATTCAGCTATAAGTTAAGTTTTTTTGTGAAGGAGGTGTACCGACTCGGTTTCGAGCTGCTCTCCGTTGCTCTATATTCATAATCTGCGATTTTTTAGCATCTGCATTTGATCTCCATCAAGCCCAGTTGTGAATTCAGTCAAATGAGTTCCCGATCACTATCAATGATGAAACCGTATGTGATCATCTGACAAGCCGATCGCGATCAGTCTAGATGGTGTTAACCATCACAGGGAAACTTATATAAACCCCGGTCAAATTTGCCAACCCCAAGTCAACCGGACGCCCCAGATCAGTACTAATATTGCGATCGCCACTCCGTCCCAACGTCGCAGCTGTAATTGATGCCATTGCACTCGATGGGTATTGGGACTGGTAAACCCCCGTACATCCATCGCTAGGGCAATTTGCTCAGCTCGCAGCAACAGATTTTCCACTAGCCGTTCAGCCACCACCAGCCAAATTTGAATGCTCTGTTTCATGCCAATTTTTTGCCAACTGATCGCCCGTGTTCGGATTGAACGGGCCAAGTTTTGGACTTCTTCGAGCACTAGGGGAATAAATCGCAGCGAGAGGGTGAGAGTCAGAAGGATTTCAGTAATCGGAATCTTCAAGCGGGCCAACGGCGCTAGCATTTCTTCGAGGCCAGCGGTAATCTCTTCGGGCGCTGTGGTGAGTAAGTAGAGACTACTGCTATAAACCAAGGTAAAGAGTAGCGTGGCAAAGCGTGTAGCGATGTAGAGTGAATTACGCGTTACTCGCCATGGCCCCAAATTCCAGAGCTTGATCTTTAAGAGAACATAGTGGTAGTTATCAGGTTGGGGCAATTCTGGGGCTTCTGGTAAGCGCGGATTTGAAACAATAGCAAGGCCGTCATTGAGCACACAGGTCAGGACAAACACTGAGACGGTAATGATTAGAAGCCAGCCCATCTGTTGCTTCCAGGCTCGCCAGGGAATGCGGGCTGCAAGCGTCAAGACAATTAGCGTCCCCACCCCAGCCACGCGCCAGACATTACTCGACCAAATGGGTGAGAGTAAAAACGTTAGCAGCCAAGCCAACTTGACCCGAGAGTCGAGGCGATGTAGCCAAGTAATGGGTTGCTCTAGATAGAGACCAATGGGGAGCGAGCGCAGTAAGTCCATAACGTCCGTTGGCTCTAATCTTTAGCTTTAGGAGTAGGTTGCGTTAGCGACGCGTAACGCACCAACAGCAAATTTTTCAATGAACCCAATGAATGAAACCAAGTATACAGGGAACACGACTCTAGTCTTCTGCTTCAGGGTTGTAGGTAGAAACCACCTGGAGTTCCTTGAGCTGTCGGTCTGTAACCGTAGCAGGCGCGTCCGTGAGCACAGAACGAGCTTGCTGGGTTTTCGGGAAGGCAATCACCTCACGAATTGAATCAGCCCCCGCCAACAGCATTACCAAGCGATCGACGCCATAGGCAATCCCGCCGTGGGGCGGAGCACCATAATCGAGAGCATCGAGCAAGAAGCCAAATTGCTCTTGAGCCTCCTCCATCGGTAAACCAATGGTCTCAAACACCTTTTCTTGGAGTTCTCGTTGATGAATTCGGATGCTGCCACCACCAAGTTCAATCCCATTAAATACAAGATCATGAGCTAGAGCCCGAGCTGTCTTCAGGTCATCTAGGTCATCGGGATGAGGCGCGGTGAAGGGGTGATGTAGCGCTTCGAGGCGCTTTTCATCGGCATTCCATTCAAACATCGGGAAATCCGTTACCCAGAGCAAATTCACCTGGGCAGGGTCGATCATGCCGAGCTGCTCACCAATGACTTGCCGGAGGCGATCGAGGGATTTATTGACCGTCGCCGCATCACCCGCACCAAAGAGCAGCAGGGCTCCAGGTTCTGCCCCCGTCACCGTGAGCAATTCTTGTTTTTGCTCGTCACTAAGGTTGTCTTTAATCGCGCCGATTGTGTCGATCTCGCCACCCTCCCGAACTCGGACGTAGGCAATACCTTTTGCCCCTGCGATCGTGGCTTCCTTAAACAAATCACCCCCCGGTTTGATCCGCACATTCGAGATGCGATCGCCCCCAGGAATCGGCAACACCTTAATAATGCCACCCCGCTTTACCGCGCCAGAAAAGACTTTAAAACCAGAATCCTTGAGCAGTTCTGACACCTCAACGAGTTCTAATCCAAAGCGGGTATCTGGACGATCCGTCCCATATTTAGCCATCGCCTCAGCATAGGTGAGGCGGGGGAATGGTGTGGGGATTTCAACGCCCTTTACCGTTTTAAATACATGAGCCACTAGGGTTTCATTGAGCGTCATGATCTCTTCTTGGGTCATAAAGCTCATCTCCAAATCCATTTGACTGAATTCGGGTTGGCGATCGGCCCGCAGGTCTTCATCCCGGAAACAACGGGCGAGCTGGTAGTAGCGCTCCATACCGGAGACCATCAGCAGTTGCTTAAAGAGCTGGGGGGATTGGGGTAGGGCATACCACTGAGCTGGATTGACCCGCGACGGCACCAGATAGTCCCGCGCCCCTTCAGGGGTCGCCCGAGTCAAAATCGGGGTTTCAATTTCCATAAAGCTCGCTTCGTCTTCAAGGAAGCGGCGCATTGCTTTCACCACAGCATGGCGCAGCCGCAAATTCTCAGCCATAGGCTCGCGGCGCAGATCTAAGTAGCGATATTTGAGGCGCAGTTCTTCCTTAACTGTTTCACCCTCAGCGGCTGTGGAGACTTGAAAGGGCAACTGCTGACCCACTGCATTGAGAACTTCAATCTGATCAGCATAGACCTCAATTTCGCCCGTGGGGAGTTTGGGGTTAAGCGATTCCTCTGGGCGTTGACTGACGCGCCCCGTAATACGAATCACGTACTCGTTACGGAGCTTTGCCGCAGCTTCATGGGAGTCTGGGGTGCGCTCGGGGTCGCTGACGATTTGCACAACCCCGGAGCGATCGCGCAAGTCCACAAACACCACATTGCCATGATCGCGGCGGCGATCGACCCAGCCGCAGAGCGTAACGGTCTCACCAATATGGGTGGTGCGCAGAGCAGCGCAGTTGTGGGTTCGCATGGCTTGAAAGAATTGAACTTGAACGTCTTGTAATTCAGTCTTGAATCGTGTCAGTCTCGAAATATGGCTCTGGGCGCTGGGAAATCGAGCAGCGGCTTCTCAGCGTAACAGAATATGAACACTTTGCCCATTATCAAGGATCAGCGGTCATCATAGAGCCAGTTTTGTTTATTGTTGATGGGACTTTTGTTATGGGTTTATTTGATGCGTTTCGGAAAGGAAACACGGAAAAGAAACAAGTAACGTTGGGGCCGGCTGAAGGGTTTGCCGCCATTATGCTGTTGGTGGTAGCCGCCGATGGTTATCTGGCGGACGACGAGATTCGCTTGCTCAACACTAACCTTTGTCGAATGCGCCTGTTCCGCAGCTATTCCGATGATGTAATGCGCCGGATGTTTGATAATCTCTGTGGCACGCTACGACGCGATGGTGCGAATGTGCTCTTTGACGCGGCGATCGCCACCCTGCCCCATGATCTCTACGACACAGCCTTTGCGATCGCCACGGATTTGGTGCTGGCGGATGGTCAAGTCACCAAGGAAGAAGAAGATCTGCTCGGAAGCCTCTGCCGGGCGCTGAATCTTGAGGATGCAATGGTGAACAAGATCATTGAAGTGATGATGCTCAAGAACAAGGGTTAATTGCCCAGTTCAGAAGGCAGATTGGACTGATGAGGGGCAGGGAGACCGAGCCCCTACCGAGCTCCTATTGATGACTGTTTGATTGCTCAACCTGACCGGCTTCCCAACCGATCAATGCTGCTTTACGCTCTACCCCCCAACGATATCCCCCCAATTCCCCGGAACTCCGTAAAACGCGATGGCAGGGAATCATATAAGCAATAGGATTGCGCCCGATCGCATTCCCTACAGCCCTAGTTGCCGCGGGGCGCCCCAAACGATTAGCTAGATCTTGATAGGTTGTAATATTGCCAAGCGGAATCCGCAGTAAGGCCCGCCAAACTTGAATTTGAAAATTGGTGCCCTTGACATAAAGTGTGAGTGGGGGATTGTCTTTGGGGGTGAAGAGACGATCGCTAATTGATTGAGTGACAGTCGGTTTATTGCTGAGCTGAGCGTTAGGCCAGACTGTTTGCAAATGGGTATGTATTGCTTCAGGCTGAATAACCCCATCTAAAAACTGCAAATTACAGATCCCGCGCTCAGTTTGGGCAATTAAACAAACACCAAACTGAGTAATGTGTACCCCATAGTCAACTTTTAACCCAGCACCACCGTTTTTATATTCCCCTGGTGACATTGCTTCAAGCTTAACGAAGAGATCATGAAGCCGTCCGGGACTGGACAATCCTGTTGTCATTGTTAATTCCAACAAACTGGGGGCAATCGCAATTTGAGATTTGGCATATTCCATCGTGAGGTATTGACAAAACCGCTTGGGACTAATGCCTGCCCATTGGGTAAAGAGACGTTGGAAATGGTGTTTGCTCAGTTGCACATGGGCCGCGATCGCAGCCAAGTCAGGCTGTTGCTGATAATATTTGCGCATGAAAGCGATCGCAGCCGCCATGCGTTGATAGGTGGAGGTGTTGGGATGGGCCGTCATGGGCATTCAGTAAAATCGCCAGCGAGAAGTGAAGTGTGTTTGCCCACTGTAGCGTTCATGAGATTGATGACCCCACCCGATTCTTGCGGTTTTGATGCTTATGGTGTGATGTCTTCGTTGGCCTAAATTACAACTCTGCACACACAGTTGATGCGAAGAAAAACGGCTGTAACTTAGTCTGCTCGCTTGCTAACGTAATCTGTACTCTCATTTAGAGAGATTGGAATGATTGAAAATCGGAGTCGTTGTCAGCTGTTCTATTCACTCTATGCAGATACTGTTGCCTATTTTTCAGACAATCTCAGAGCCGGATTTTGGATTTTCTTTGGATTTAGATAAATATTTTTCCCTGTACTGAACTCAAGTCAATTGTCAATTTCTAATTTAATCTCTATTTTATTTTTCAGAGAAAGAAAAGGATTCCTTCACTTGTAGGTAAGAACAAGCACCATTAGATCGTCTTATTCAATGCCAGAAGTCCCAATAATAGAGGATTTTATACAGGCGATCGCGGTGACAAGGCTAAATTACGCCAACTCCTGTGGACTCAAGCTCTGTGGCCGAGAGGGGGCAAGCTCATGCTATGCTGACGAGAGCCAAGCTGCCGATTTGGGCAGGTTTAACCCAATTTAGCACCAATAGTAGAAGCTCCGGAAACTGAGAAGCGACCGTGAATTCATACTTTTAGAGGGTGTTCTAATGGATTACAACTGCTACAGAGAATTTTTTTAGACCAGAATTCACGTTAATTTATAACGTCATACTTTACCAAGAGAATAACCACAATATCGTCAATTTAAATTGAACTAATAATGACAGATTCATTCCGCATGGCGAAAAGTCGAATTGAATGGGAAAAAGCGATTACTTATATATTGCTGCATATTAGTTGTTTGGCCGTTTTATGGGTGGGCATTTCCATGACCGCAGTTGCGGTCGCGATCATGCTCTATATCGCTCGAATGTTCTTTATCACTGGCTTATATCATCGCTATTTTTCCCATCGTGCGTTCAAAACGTCACGTGTGACCCAATTTATTTTTGGAGTTTTGGGCTGTACTGCCGGACAGCTCGGCCCGGTGTGGTGGTCATCTCATCATCGTCATCATCATCGCTATTCTGATCAGCCTGAAGATATTCATTCTCCCCATCACGATACTCTCCTAGAAAGCCATGCGGCCTGGTTTTTACGAGCGGAAAATGCAGAAGTTCAGTGGCGATATGTCAAAGACTGGTCACGATATCCCGAACTGGTTTGGCTTGAAGAACAACGGTTGATGCCGTTCTTTGCCTTAGCTGGGCTGCTGTTTGCTCTGGGGCAATATCTCAATTGGGCTTACCCCCAAACCCATACTGACGGTTGGCAACTGCTGGTTTGGGGATTTGCGATTTCAACAGTCGCGGTTTATCACGCCACCTACACTATCAATACTTTTGCCCATCTTTGGGGTACACGCCGCTTTGAGACGGATGATCACAGCCGCAACAATTGGTTCTTGGCAATTTTGACGATGGGCGAGGGTTGGCATAATAACCATCATTGGTATCCGTCCTCAGCAAGCCAGGGTCTGAAATGGTGGGAATTGGATATCACCTTCTATATTCTGAAGGGACTAGAATCACTGGGTATTATTTGGGATTTGCGTACCTATCCAGCAGTGCCCGCAACGAAAAAAACGGAGATTGTGTCAAAGGCTTAAGGGCTAGATTTTTAGCTTCAATTTTGAGCGCTAAAATAACCAGAGTTTCGTTACGATTAGACTCACAGTTTGAGTTGTTCGAAGTTCTCATTAAAAACATTATGACCGCAGATGCTGCCGCCAAAACATTACCGTTGACCCAACTTGATGCGATTAATCTCGCTAAAGTTCTGACCATCTTGTTGTTGATCGTTTATGCTTTCATCTGGGGGATTTCGGATTGGCGGCAAGTGCTGTACCTAGCGTTGCACATTACCTATTGCGTCTGGTGGCTCCTGGAGCAATGGTTATTTCCCACCCGTCGGCAGCAAATTTTCCAAGAGCCCACCACCTGGGGCAGTTTGATCGGGGCATTGCTGGTTGTAGGGGGACTTTATTCTCTACCTGGATATTTCGCCTTTACCAATCCCCATCCCCTCAGCTTGTGGGTGGCCGCGATCGCTGTACCCCTTTACACCCTTGGGAGCTTGGTTAATGCCACAGCCGATGTCCAAAAACTCACTGCCAAACAACAAGGGGCAGGTTTGGTGCAAGATGGGGCTTGGCGGATTGCCCAAAACATTAATTACCTAGGTGACCTGATGCGCTATCTCAGCTTTAGCATTGTGGCGGGTGCTCTTTGGGCTTATTTGTTGCCTGTGGGGATTCTGTTGCTCTACATCCCCCGTATTTTGGCTAAGGAAACTCGGATGCAAGAAAAATATCCTGATTATGCTGCTTATCGGGATCAAACCAAACGCTTACTACCCGGATTGTGGTAATGCTTAGAGCCGCATGGTCAAGGTCTCAGTACAGGACAAAAGCTATAGGCTGTAGGTTGGGTTGACGAAGGAAACCCAACACCAGAAAGGATTATAGGGAATGTGTTGGGTTAATCTACCCTCCGGGAATGCCGAAGGCAAATGAGAAGCAAGCTACGCTATGGCTCTACCCAACCTACGAAATTATCAGAGTTTCAGACGATGTCTGATTTTTTGTCCCGTACTTAGGGTCAAGGTTTATACGCAAGATTAGGGCATGTCGTAAATAGATTGGTATGAGATGGAATTTGGTTTGGGAGAGTCACGCTCTACACAGGACAAATGAGCCTGGTTATTTTTCTCTCTAAAATGAATAAAATGGGACTATTTGTAAGAACGCTTTCAAAGTAGCAGTACTTGCATCTAGCCCACGGCAAGCCAACACTCACAACAGCTTAAACTTTCTCAAGATTTTGCTGCTTTCTTCCCGGAATCTTTACTTTTGCTTGGCATAATAGCCTGAAGTTAAGTACGAGCAAAAATTATAGGACTGACTGTAGCTGGGGTTGATGGAGGTGCAGTGCTTACAGCCTTTTTGGGGTTTTGCTGTTCTCTACCCAGTAATATTTGTGGATTCATTAGGGTTTTAGGCAACGTCCAGATAATTTTTTGTGCTGTACTCAGCAGATAAAATGGATCAAATCCTGTGAGGAAGTTTTGGTGATGTTGAAGACTGATATTGCAACCTTTTCAGCGGCGTTAGCGGCAGCGTTGGTATGGCCAGGGCCAGGAGCGATCGCTCAAGACCTGCCCACTGCCTCCACCTCCGCCCATGATTTACCCACCCTGTCCAATAATGAGCAGGGGCAGGAATATCTCGACAGCGGTGTTGAACAAGAGCTGATTTTTCGGCGGGCGCTTGAGCAGCAATCAGGGGCGGGGCAATTTGGAGATGTATCGCCGGAAGATTGGGCCTACCAAGCCCTGGATGACCTCACCCGCCGCTACGACTGCCTGAAGGGATATCCTGATGGCACCTATCGGGGGGAGCGCAGTCTCTCTCGGGATGAGCTGGCAGCCGCTCTGAATTCCTGTTTGCAACGGGTAGAACAAATCCTAGCTGGTGTTACTAGCGATCATATTCGTCAAGAGGATTGGAAACAAATTCAAGCCCTGCAACAGGAATTTTCCAGCTCATTTGTGGCGTTAAAAAATCGCATTGATGCCCTAGAGTCCCGGATCGCAGCCCTAGAAAGTTACCAATTCTCCACAACAACTAAATTTAACGGTGAGGTAATCTTTGCTTTTAGTGACCTGGCAATTGAAGGCGAATCCCGTGCCTTAAGCCGTGGCACAGCCAATGGAACTGAGCTTTTTGGTGTGACCCGGAATGACGATCGTCGCGCTGTCTTCGGCGCACGGGGACGGCTCTGGACGCGCACCAGCTTTTCTGGCGAGGACTTGCTGTTGCTGCGACTAACCATCAGTAATTTACCTGTATTTGATGATGCTAATGAGTTTACAGGGTTAGCAAATTCTAATGTGCTTGCCGCTACGGGAGAAGCCGTCCAAACCTTTAACCTCGGTAATACGACGACCATTTTTCAAACCAATAATTTCACTGCTTCCTACTCATTACCCCTCAATGACACAATCAAAGCTCATGTCTTTGGTGTGGGGGGGATTTGGAGTGACTTTGTGCCTACGCTCAACCCCTACTTTGAAGATTACGACAATGGTAACGGAGCATTAACGCTGTTTGCCACCAACAACCCGATCTATCGCATTGGTGGTGGTTCTGGTTTCGGGTTGAATTTTGACTTGGGCTTTTTAGAGTCATCAACCTTATCCGTTGGCTATCTCTCGGGTTCAGCTGCCCAAAGCAATCGGGGTATCTTCTCCGGGGACTATGCCATGCTGGTGCAAACGGACTTCCAGATCAATGATGATCTAGCTTTGGGTCTGACCTATAACCACGGCTACCATCCCGGTGGTACAGCGGTTTTTGATATGGGAGGTCTGGGCAGTCAGGGAGTTGTGGGCAGTGCATTGGCCAGTGTTGGTGCTTCCGGCTCGACAGTCCCGCAGGTCAGTAATGCTTATGGTGTGGAGGTCGCTTGGCAGCCCAGTGACTCAATTTCATTAAGTGGTTTTTTCACCTACGTAGATGTGATCTCACCTGCTGTGTTCGCTGGAGTGCATGAAGTCTGGACCTATGGGATGGGGGTAGCCTTTCCTGATCTCTTCACTGAAGGTGGACTGTTGGGCGTTTTTGCGGGAACACAACCTTACGTGGCTGGGTTTGATTCCCCGAGTCTCACCTTCCGCAATGATGTACTGCCTCGCCACCTAGAGATCTTCTATCGCTACCCGCTCTCAGAGCAGATCTCCTTGACGCCAGGGATCATCTTTTTAACCAGCCCAAACCAAATCCAAGATGGGGCGAGTGTCTTTACCTTGAGAGCCACGTTTGATTTCTAGCCTGCATTATTCATAACGCTTACCCCCAATTACTGAGCGCTAACCTGAATCAGGTGGCGGGCAAGATGCCCGCGCTACGGGCTGTGGCGTAAGAAAACCGTAGCGCAGTGTCCCGCCTGCCTCATGAATAATCCAGGCCAACTGGCATTGTTCACAGGTTTGCAGAGCTACAACAGGGCCGCTCTACTCCACATGAAACTTCTGATACTCCTTCAAAAACGCCAACTTTGTTGTATCCCGCACTCGATCAATAAACAGCTTGCCATCGAGATGATCACATTCATGCTGCACGACCACTGCCGGGAAACCGTCAAGTTTTTGTGAGAAAGGCTTGCCCTGACGATCCAGGGCTGAGAATTTAATGCTTGCCGATCGCTCCACATAACCCCGAATCTCCGGCACGGATAAACACCCCTCCCACATGCCGAAGGTGGATTCAGTCAATGGCTCAATCTGCGGATTAATTGCCACTGTTAATGGAATCTCTGGTGCATCGGGATAACGGGGATTATTGATCACCTCAAACACCACAATCCGCAACCCTACATGGACTTGCGGCGCAGCCAGTCCTGCCCCGTCATAATCCCGCATGGTCTCGATCAAACCATCAATCAGGGTTTGAATCTGGGCTGATGGAATTGCGCTGACCTCAACCGCTTGCGATCGCTGCCGCAGAATGGGGTTACCCATGCGGGCGATTTTTAGGATTGCCATTAGGGGCTCTTCTCCCGTAACCAGCCCTCAATTCCATCGGCGATCGCCCCCGCCAACTTCACCTGCTCCCGCCGATCCGTTACCCATTCAAACTCCAGGGGATTAATCATAAAGCCCAACTCCATCAGAATTGTCGGAGCTGCATGGGGACGAGTGAGGGCAAGATTGTTCCAAAACACCCCATAGGAGGGGCGATCGAGGCGATCAACCAAGTGATTATGCAAAGACATCGCCAGATCATGGGCTTGGGGGTGATACCAAAACATGCCAATCCCCGCCGTGTTGATCGCATCACCAGAATCCGGCAGAGCATTGTAATGCACGGAAAATGCTAGATGGGGCTGGATACGAGCAATGTCATCCATGCGATCGCGCAAGCCCAAATCCACATCACTGGTGCGGGTCATATAGACTGTTGCCCCCCGTTGCTCCAGTTCCTGGCGCAGATAGTTCGAGATGTCTAAATTCACGGCCTTCTCCGGATAGCCGTTCGGCCCCCGTGCCCCCAACTCCGCACCTCCATGGCCGGGGTCAAGCAAAATATTGATGCCTCGCAACCCCTCAGCAGGCAATTGGGGTGGATGGCGCAGGACTAAAACTAGCGTGCTGCCCTCATATCGCACGGTGTAACCCCATTGCTGATCGGTTTTCAGCGCGAAGGTGTAGTCCAGTTGCGTGGGTGTGGTTTGTTGCCAATCCAAACGGCGGATCAGGGGGTCATCATCGAGCCAGATGGTGTCGGTTTGGGCAACTACATGATACAGCGTTAGCTTAAATGTTCTATCGCCTTGCTCAACTGCGATCGGCACCGGTTCAGTCAGCGGAAAACGGATTTCCGTTGCCCCTTCAATCTGACGACCGCTGAGGCTCCGGATCGTCGCTTGGGGCGGCACGGCTCCGGGGATTGGCTGGGTTTCACTCGCCTTAATCCAAGCTCCGTAGCTCAAGCGTAGCCACTCCCCTTCTTGCCCTGAAACCACCACGCGTGTGCCTTGGGGCAACGGTGTTAGACGAGAATAATTCGTGCTTGGGCCAGTCCGCGCCACCCCTTCGCGGGCTGTCACTTCCACCACATCCAGGCTATGGGGAGAAATCACCCGCAGTTGGCCAGAGCTGGTTTGGCGATCGCGGATATCGGAGGTGTTCGTCCGGGTGAGTTCATAGTCGATCACACCAATGTCAATCGGTTCATTAGAGGTAAAACAACCCTTGTAGGGCAGAATCGGGCTGGTGATCGGCTCATTTTGATCGGTCAGAATGGCACTGTTGGGCGGCAGTTCCGTATTACTGGGTTGGGGGGCTAAGTTCACAATCCGACCGGCCACCCGAGCACTGACCTGGCGGTCGGCTGGCGCGATCGCACTCAGACAAATTTGCTCATCGACTAGACGGGTCAGATTCTGTTGGGGTACGAGGGAACTGGGCACAAGGCGATCGCCGGTTGGGAGCTGGGGGGGAGCTTGACGTGTCACCGTAACGGTGCGGCTTTGCCCTCCCTGTTGGATGACAAACTGATTTGCCCCCACACGCAACGGAAAACTCGGAGCAAAGTGGCCATCTGGGCTTTGGTCAACCATCTCACCATTGATCAGCACCGCTGCTGCACCTGGGCCACTACCAATGATAAAGATTTGTTCGCTCGTGGTTTGATGCCCATCGGGAGGGTAGGCAATAAACAGACCATTTGCTTGCGCATAGACCGGATGAGTCATGCATCCCAAGGTGCCAATAATTGCCCAGCCTAAACCCAAGCGTTTCATAAAATTACAATTCAAGATGTATAAGTCCGATTCATCTTGCATTCTGCCATAGCCTGAAGCGTAACCCTCACCCCTGACGGCGAATCTCCCGGATTCTTCGCAAAAGACTGTGTCAAAATCTAATATTAGATTCCTCAACACACTCATCACCCAAACCTTGATATGCCGCTGTCGTCTTTCCTGCGTTGGCCCCGGCGCAACTCTTTAAGACCCCAATCATTAAGACATTTAGGTCTACTCGCTCTGTTTTTGGGAAGCACCACCTTAGCCCAATGGGGGAGTTTTAACCAAGCTGCTCAGGCTCAAAGCTCCCGGTATTGTATTTTTTCAACTCAAGAATCGGCTCAAAAAGAACGTTTGCGACAAACAGCAATGGGGGGCGATCGCAATGCTCAACGGCAGTATCAAACCCTGATTCAGCAGCATGGTCAATCCCTGGCTCAATGTCGCCAACGGGGAGGTTGGCCCAAGACCCAGGCGATTTGGGTGCGGCTCTATCCCTGCGATGCGAATCCGGGAGTACTGGAGCAACTGCTCGACCATATTGTGAACAAAGGCTACAACGAGGTCTATATTGAGGTCTTTTCCGACTCCCAGGTGTTGCTCCCGGCAGCAGATAATCCCACGCCTTGGGTTTCAGTGGTGCGCACACCCGGCCAAGAAAAAACGGATCTCTTAGCCCTTGCCCTCGACAAAGGCCGGGAACGGGGGCTGAAAATGTATGCTTGGCTCTTCACTATGAACTTTGGCTATGCCTATGGGGTACGGCCCGATCGCCAGCAGGCGATCGCTCGCAATGGTCGCGGGCAAACCAGCATTGATGTGGTGCCGGATGGCTCCCAAGCGTTTGTTGATCCCTATAACCGCCAGGCCCAAACCGACTATTACACCCTGGTGCGTGAGGTGTTGGAGCGGCGTCCTGATGGTGTGTTGTTTGACTATATTCGCTATCCACGGGGTACAGGTGGGGCTTCGGTTGCCAGTTCAGTCAAGGATCTTTGGGTTCATGGGCCCTCAGCGCGTCAGGCATTGGTAAACCGAGGTACAAACGAGCAGGGCCGCGCCTTAATTCAGCGCTTCTTGAATCAAGGTCGTATCACGAGTGCTGATATTCGGGCCGTGCGATCGCAGTTTCCCAACGAGAGTAGCCCCCAATGGCAAGGTCGCAACTCGACCTCCTATGGATCAGAACTTTGGAAGCTCTCCGTTGCCCATGCGGCTCAGGGGGTGATTGATTTCCTAAATCTGGGCTCACGTATGGTCTTGAACCAACGCATTCCAGCAGGCGCCGTCTTTTTCCCCCATGCCAATCGCTCTGTGGGTCAAGGCTATGACTCCCGCTTGCAACCCTGGGATCGCTTCTCGCCTCAACTGGAATGGCATGCCATGTCCTATGCTGTGTGCAATGGTACCCAATGTATTGTGGATGAGGTGCAGCGAGTCCTGGATGAAGCCCAGCCGGGTACGCGGGTGGTTCCAGCTTTGGCTGGGCAATGGGGCCGCGTCTACAATCAACATCCGCCGCTAGAAACCCAAATGACGGCGTTACAACGAGCGTTTCCTAATCTGCAAGCGGTGAGTCATTTTGCCTACGGCTGGCAAGAACCCCAAAACACCCAAGCCCGCCGTGCTTGTCGGTTTTAGACCTCGATGATTTATCGAGAGCGTCCCAATTCCAAACCAGGTATAAATACCCGAGAACATGATGCTGAGTAAATGCGCTATTACAGAACCATTGAGTAAAAGATGAGAAGAGTTTTCTATAGCGCAATTTTCCCAGATGACAGCAGAGAAACTATAAATGATTGTGATCTGGTCGATTTCTTATTGGAGATACCAAGTTTACTGGATTTTGGATTTATTCCTCCTCTCAAAGTTATGAATTTATTGCTTTTAAGTGGTGAGATGGATGCTGGAATGGGACACGCCTTGGAATGGGAAGCATTCCAGTTGAGCGAAGATGAGTATAGTGCTTTAGTCGATGCATTGCTAGAACAATCCAGTGGAAATCTCTCTACAGATGGAAATTTTCAGCACATAGAAGATTTTGAGGAATGGACAGTGTCTATTTTTATCAAACACTATAAAGGCAATGATGAAATGCTAAAGATCGTCGAGAATTACCATCAGGGAAAATTTAGCCATACTCGCTACTGAGCACATTGGAGTTGAGAAAAGTCGTTACTGTTCTCGATAGGGAGTTTTATTGCTAAATTTTTAGATAATGTAATTTATGGAAAGCTTAATATTCTGGAAATAAAGTTTGACTACATTCGCTTTTGGCACGATTGGTCAGAGCTAACACTGCTAACACTCATAGCGGGAGATGTACTAGAACTTAATTTACGCTGTACTGAATGGGATAACGGTTTTAGGGTTTTGCTCAATTAGAAGCTAACGCTGCTATTGCAATCAACTTAGCGGATGCAGTCATACTACAGTTCTCAAACCAACTCCCGTCGCCCCTCTAGCGCCCGTGCTAACGTCACCTCATCTGCATATTCCAGATCTCCCCCCATCGGCAAGCCAAAAGCGATCTGTGTCACCTTCACAAACGGCTTGACGAGCTGGCTAATATAGAGCGTTGTCGTCTCTCCCTCTACACTTGGGCTAATCGCCAAAATAACCTCGCCCACCTCAGCGCTACTGGCTCGGCGAATCAACGGCTGCACATTAAGCTGATCCGGCCCCACTCCATCCATCGGTGAAATCACGCCGCCGAGCACATGGTATTTCCCGCGATATTCCCGCGTTTTTTCTAGAGCGATCACATCCCTTGAATCCGCTACGACGCAGATGGTGCTATTGTCGCGGTTTTGGTCACGACAGATTGGACACATCGGGTCAGCCGAAAGATGAAAACAAGTCTGGCAAACCCCGACCTGCCGCTTAGCATCCAGCAGGGCTTGCGCCAGTGCTGCCACTTCATCCTCCGGGCGCTTGAGAACATGCAATGCCAAGCGCTGGGCCGTCTTGGGCCCAACACCCGGTAGCTTCTGGAACTGCTCAATTAGACGAGCGAGGGGTGGAGTGTAGATAGTGTTTGCTCCGTTCAGAGTTCAGAGTTTAGAAAAATTTCGGAATTCTGCATTCTGCATTCCGAATTCATTACTGTTTTTGAGCTTGATAGATATAGAACTGATTAAAAATTGCCAACGTCTCAAATTCATAGGCGGGAACTAAGGGGGGTAGTGAAAACCGAGTGCGATAGATGCTGAAAAAGAGATAGTTCTCGCGTTTGGTGTTTTGTTCCAAAATACTCTGAAGCTGAGGCCGCGCTGTATTGAGTAAGGTTGCGCCTTGGGTGCGACACAGCTCAGAAAACTGTTGCAATTGGCTCGGTAGCCCTGAGCAAAGATTTTCTTTCAGATAGACCGTTAGGCGCTCTGTGGCGTAATCCTGATAGCCTTGGGGGCCAGGGTTGGTGACCGCCAGTCCAATGCCCGCGATCCCGAGTGCCAGACTAACGGTTGCGGTTGTTACCTGCCAAGGCTTCATCACATTATTTGGGGGTTGAGTGGTTAAGGGCCTGGTTTTTAGGATAACGCAATCGTTTGGCGAGAGTCCTTTATTTTTTTGTGCTATAATCTTTCACTGCGTGGCGGGTGTAGCCAAGTGGTTAAGGCATCGGATTGTGGTTCCGACACTCGCGGGTTCGAGTCCCGTCATCCGCCCTCTATTTAAATTGACTGCTTAGGAAGACATGGTGAACCAACCAACCACCATCCTTTTCCAGGAAAGTGCTCCTCGAAGAAGACGAGGAGCACTTTCTGTCGAATATCAATAGAGCATCTTCGCCGTTGAACCGTTGCTCATACCCAAGCTCCCACATTCCTCCCAAAGCCCCCTACAATCAGACGTGACGTTTACCTTGAACCGAGCCGAACGATGTACGCCATTGCTGCTCTGATCTTGAGCCTAGTTCTCCTACTATTGCCACTACCTGCCCAGGCGGGTAGTTCATCTCTGATTCGCGCCTATGACGATATGGTGGTCATGAGCAAAGACTTTGGCGGTCAAAATCTCCAAGAATCCGAATTTTCGGGTGAAGACCTCAAAGATGCCAACTTTGCTGCGGCTGACTTACGTGGTACGGTCTTTAACGGCTGTCGCTTGGATGGGGCTAACTTCCAGAAGTCTGACTTCAGTTCTGGAATTGCCTACTTAAGCAACTTTAGAGGCGCGGATTTGCGCGATATGGTTTTAACTGAGGCCATGCTGCTGCGCTCTAAATTTGATGACGCTAACATTGAAGGGGCAGACTTTAGTTATGCAGTGCTCGATCGCACCCAACAGAAACGACTCTGTGAACGGGCGAGCGGCACGAATAGCATCACTGGGGTTGAAACCCTTGAATCTTTGCAATGCCTCTAACGTTTAACAGCTTGTTTGAATGACTGAGCCATTCCACTTTCTGATTCCTGCCCCGCCTCCAGCAAACGAAGTTTTTGCAACCCATCAACTCGCTTGGGAGTTTCGCCATGAGGTGCAACAGCGCCAAGCCCATCAGGACTATTGCGATTGGTATGCTCAAGTGGCTCG
The DNA here is from genome assembly GCA_010672165.1 of Spirulina sp. SIO3F2. Taxonomy (GTDB): domain Bacteria; phylum Cyanobacteriota; class Cyanobacteriia; order Cyanobacteriales; family Spirulinaceae; genus SIO3F2. The sequence continues at coordinate 20,175 of JAAHHN010000102.1, forward strand.
CCAGCACCAACAAGAATTGGTGAAAATGCAGGGCGATTGGAATTTATTCGGTTGGTTCATGCGGCGCTAGATCGGATTTTTGTTGAGAAACGCAAGAATGAGATCGGGCGCGGAAACCACGCCCTTATAAAACAATCACTATCGTTGCAGAAATCACTGAAAAACCTTGTGCAACTGTGCGCAAGGTTTTCTCTATATCACTTCGCACTCTTCTTCGCGCAAGTGAGCGCGGAACCGCTTCTCAAATTTCACAAGCACCGGGAAGTTTGCACTCACCGGACGACCTTGCCATTCTGTGACGATCGCGGCGATCTCGCCCTCTAGCCCTTTGATATCAAAGGGTTGCTTTTTATGTTCAGGATGGTGATACACCACCACTGAGTCTGTGACACGAATGCGATCGCCAACGTTCATAAAAGTCGTTCTCTCTGGTCCAAATCATTAACAGCAGGCTCTCCCTAAGCGTATTGCATTACTGAATTTACTCATAGGGTCAAAGCATCTGCCCATTGTCCCATAGGAATGGGTCGTGATGAAAACTTACTCTGGCAGGTCGTATTGCTCGACGATGCGCTGGGCGAAATCCGGCACATGAGCAGCCAGTTTGTCCGGGTAGTTGCGCTGAGTATAGAGATAGTTGCGCGTGAAGTGAGAGTCAATTGAGAAGCGGGCATATTCGAGGCCCTTGGGGCCGATGCGCTCAATCACCACACCCATTAACTGGGCTGCCCACATGGGCAAAGTCACGCCTTTATCGTAGGCAGGGATGCTCTGTTGCACAGCGGCTTTGCGATCGCCTTTGCTCATCACTGCTTGGGTCTCAATTTGGTCTTGCACCAGATTGAGCATTTCTCGGCCGGTATCATTGCGCACCACAAGCCATTGCCAGCCAAAGGGCGCACCCATATAGCCCACCACCAAATCCGCCAGCGAATTGACATAGTCAAAGCAACTCATGCAAGAGGGGGCAAACACATCTTTCAGCTTGTTGGTCTTGAGACCAAAGAAAGGAACGGTTTCAGCAGAGCCATCTTCATGTTTGAAATGCACCCGGAAGTCTTGCATAAATTCGTAATGAACAACGGTCTCGGGCGATCGACTCGTGGTTTCCAAAAATTTCTGCAAACCGTCCCGAGTGACGTTATCGACGCAGGGCGTGCCCAGCACATAGAGCTTCTCTAGACCTAATTCTTTTTCCACTGCCCGCAAGGCTTGGATTTGGCAACCGACGCCGATCGCCAGTAGCCGCTTCATGCCCGACTGTGCAATCTGCTCCAAAATCGACAGGTTTGGGGAAAGGGTGGGCTTGTTGACCTTGGCCGCGAGCACTTCCTCTGGGGTGCGGGCGATCACAGGCATCGGGCCAAAGCGGTCTTCGGGCGTGTTTTGCACACAGACCACCCCTTCCACTAATCCCGTTTCGAGCATCTGGCAGGCGATCGTGCTGACAATTCCTGTCCATTGTGCCCCCGCGATCGGCTCGATTTTCCGCGCCGCCATCATCTCCTGATGCACCCCAAAATACAGCTCGTCTTCGTTGTCGAGGTCACGTCTGCGGCTATGGGCGCGGGCTTCGAGTTCTGCGATCTGCTGATGCAGAAAGGCGCAGGCGTCTTTGACGTAGGCGATGTAGTGGGTGTCGCAGAGGCCGCAGTCGCTACAGAGAGCTTTGGCGGGGCGCGGCACACCCCGCTTAAGGCCTTTGGCTTTGAGGTGGCGGGGTTCGGAGGCGGTGGTCATGTAAGGGGCGGTTTTAAAACTGGGGAATATTTAAGGTTCTATTGTCACAGAAAACACAGCAATAACGCGATGTGCAACTTTAAAACGCAGAAGTAAAAATCTTCTGTAACCTTTATATGGCAAGCATTACAGCGAGTCATACCTTGAGTGATATTGAGCTAATTTAACCCAAAAGCGAGAAACCCAGCCCAGCTTCAGACTTGTGAATACTAGCTTTTGGTGGGACAAGTGCCTCAAACCCTTGTAAAATCGTTCGATTTTAGTTGCACACGGCGTCAATAATCATCCGAGACGGCTGCGTTACGGTTTTCTCATTGTTGTTTAGGTTGGCTCATCGATGGGTTTGGGGGCGCTAAGTGCAGTGTTGAGAGTTGCTCTCGGCGTTTTTTGATTGGCCCTCGGGGCCTGCGATCATGGTGATGCAGTATTAATACACTCTAACCATAAGATACAGTGAGATATGGGCATGAGTTGCCTAGGATTCTACGTGTAGCTTCAGACAAAATGGCTAGGGATCGCTTTCACAATGTTGTTAGAACTGCCCTCGAAAAGGAAGGCTGGAAAATTACGGCTGATCCCTATGAAATTAGAGTGGGCGATGTGGATTTCGAGATTGATCTCGCTGTGGAAAAGCTCTTAGCCGCAGATTTAGGCGATCGCAAAATTGCTGTCGAAGTCAAAAGCTTTATTAGCTCGTCTAATGTGTCTGACTTTCATACCGCTTTGGGGCAGTTTCTGAACTATCGTGATGCCTTGGCAATGATTGAACCTGATCGTCAGCTATATCTGGCTGTACGTTCAGCCGTTTATCAGGCCTTTTTTCAACGACGTTTTATTGTTGCGGCAGTGCAACGATATCAAATCAGTTTGCTAGTTTACGATGTCAAACAGGAGGCGATCGCACAATGGCTGTAGAGCAATACCGAAAACTGATCCAGCAACTCCTGAGTCAACGGGCCGAACGTCCCCAAATCCAGTTGGGTTGGCAGGAATACGAAGTCCAAACGCTCTTTGATACTGAGCACGACCATTACCAATTGCTCCATGTCGGTTGGCGAGAGACCCAGCGGGCGTTTGGCTGCATTCTCCACTTAGATATCAAAGATGGTCAAATCTGGATTCAGCATGATGGCACTGAGGTGGGCATTGCGAATCAGCTTGTGGATTTGGGTGTGCCGAGGGATGATATTGTGCTGGCTTTCCATGAGCCAGAGGTGCGCCAATATACAGATTTTGGGGTGGGGCGAACCCAAGGAAGTCGTTGAGTTATGGCAATGGTCAAGCTGGTTAGGGTATTTTCATATTTCTGAAACTCTTACTTTGCAAAAGGCGATCGCTCTTAGGCGTGAGTCAGACATAACATACCAGAGCACAACATGAGTATCGAGAAGAAATCCCATCGCTACATATATTCAGCTAAATCTTCTAATGGCTCATCAAAATCATCAGACATAATGATCTGCCCCTTCATACTGCCGTATCCATAACGTTTTTCAGCTTCTTCTGCTGTCAAGCCCTGCCAATTCTTTTGGGATTTTATTGAATGCACTGACTCTTCCTTTGCATGTTTGTACAAAAGAAAGTCAATATATTTGAGTAGATCGGGCTGCAAAGATGGTGGCAATGCTTCTAGTTTTTGCAAAATTGCGGGCTGAATCATTGTGTATTCTCTTTATGTTAATTTTAACTGGAATTGTGGGTGCGGGCGTTTTATCCCTACAGATTTGAAGCGATTTCAGCCTACTGCGATACATCAGCTACAACGACAAGCTCACTTCAACACCTCCCCCAAATTCGCACCGAAGACCAAACCCAGCGTGGAGGTTAAACCGAACATCAAAAATCGCCAGGATTTTGGGTAAGCATTAAGGTCATCTTTTTCCTTAACCCAAGCCCCACTCAAAGCCAAAGCCAAAGTTAAAGCCAACACCCCAAACCCAACCCCAGCCCACGTCAAAGTCCACATCCACGTCCAGGCCCAAGCTACAACCAAAGCCTCAGTTCCAGCCAAAACCAAAGACCACGCTCAAGCCAAAGTTGCAGACCAAGACCCGGCCCAAGCCAAAACCAAGGACCACAACCAAACCCAAGCCCCAGCCGCAGCCAAGGCCCAAGTCAAATTTGGCGCAGTGCCGAGTCCTAAAATAATCCCGATCGGTAAGTAGCTCAATGCAAGAACGCTCAATACTCGCCACGGTAAACCCGGCTGGGTTGATTGACGTTGTCTTCGTTTTGGCCGCCTCGATTTTCGAGGTCTGGGTTCTGGTGATTTAGGCGGTGGCTCCGGCAGATAGAGTAAACCCAGCCAGCTTTGAACCGATGGAGGACGAGCTTCCTGCTCTAAAGTCATCCCCTCCAAAATCGCATGATTGACCCAATCACTTAGATTAGATCGCGGCATAGTGCCTTTGGTGCTTCCAGCACCACGTCATCCAACAACTTTCGTCGCATTGCCGTTTCCGGCTTCTGGCCCGTCACCGCAAAATACATGAGTGCTGCTAAACCATACACATCCCACGTCACTTGCGGCTCGCCCCCCTTATACCAAATCACAAAATGCCAGCTACAGATAAGGCATCTAAAATGCTCTTTCTGCCTGCAATAGAGGCAATAGTCGCTTGTTCGAGTTTCAGGAGTTGTTCGCGGATGAGTAGACGTAAGTCATTCA
>JAAHHN010000103.1 GCA_010672165.1 Spirulina sp. SIO3F2
CCTCCTGCTGCACGGGTTTGATAGCAGGAGGATGGGGGGCTTTTCGCCTGCTTGGTGAACGTAGGGGGTTTGAACAGGGTCAGGACTCGACGGGGTCAGGATGGGGACAGCTTGGATGGCTTGGGCGATCGCGATCGACTCTGGCTCAGTGAGATTTTGGGCTGCTGCGGGTAACTTGAATACGGTTTCCGTTAATCCATCTGTCATCAACTTATCCCCTCGGAAAATACTTCAACTCAATGCTTCAAACACTATATCAAGACGGATCTGTCAGAGTTGGAATTTGCAGTTGGTCGCCGAACTAACCCAGAATCTTCTCTACAATGCGATTAAAAATATCCATCCCTGTGACAACTTGCCAACCAAACAACCCTAGTAGCAAAACATTGAGGGTGATATGGGTGTAGCGGGCTAGCTCGTTGCCTTTTTGCATAAACGGCACCAGGGCCGCCGCGATCGCACACATCCCTGTCATGCTGACACCGGCCAACAGATGGGCGCCAAAAAAGAGCTTACCATTGTTGCTGTAGGTCACTGCCATCCCGCCGATCGTGCCCGCAACCATCAACACCAACACGATCGCACCGATAACGTGATGGCGGAATTTAAAGTTTTTCTTGACCAGCTTTTTGCGCACCTCTTTCTTGGCCGTGCGAAGCTGGCGAATCTTATTCCCCAGATAGAGCGCGTAAACTGAGAGACCTAGAAGAACCCACATTAGGAGGGGGTGGATAAATTGTGAATAGACATTCACGGATTCAGGCAAGGCAAATTCCATGGTCAATTTTGCTAAGGTGAGAGAACGACGACTTCTTAACCAAACTTAACATAAATCTGACTTATCAATTTTTGCCCAATGGATAGCCGAGATATTGCCCGTTACATTGAAGATACCAATGGGATTTCCAAGCCCTGGCTGCTGGTGCAACTGCGTTTGCAGAAGCTCAAGGAAGCCAAAGAGAGCCTCACTCCAGAAGAATACCGCCAGCGGCTCGAAGACATCCATACCGACCTTATCGGTTTAGGTCAGTGGTGGAAGGGCCGCGAGGCGGAGGTATTTGGGGAAGGATGAACAGATGAAGATGGATTAAGACAGCTCCATTCCTAGCTGAGTTTAAATCGAGAGTCCCAATTTTAGACCCAACGCCGCATGAGCAACCAAAACCAAGATCGCCAGGCTACCAATGTAGGCATGGGCGGTTCGCAACGATGCTTTGTTGCCACCAAATTTGGTCATCGAGATCGCGCCATTTGCTCCCAGTAGCGCGAGTGCTCCAGTGCCCGTCCAGAAGTGAGGACTCTCAAAGATAGACTGGCCCTGCATGATCAAAGATAGAATACCGCCCGTGTAACCCATCATCATAAAGGTCATCATCCAGAGGGCAATTTTCTTGTGCATCTTGCGAGTTTGGGCTGTAACATCCTTGGCCTCTTTGGTGCGAATCTGCCAACCCAGCAGGGTGGCGGTACCGCCCATCACCACAACGACGATTCCCATCATCAAGGGATGTCCCCAATGGACGATCGGCTCGGGGGTATTGAAACTGGCAAACCAGTCAGCGATCGGCTCGGCGATCGGCAAAACAATATTTTTAATCGGTTCTAACATCGTATATTTTCCTAATGCAGCAAGCGGTCTGAATCTCAATAATTGTACAGGGCTGGGGTGAACGACCAATAATGGGAGACAATAGAGCGATTTCCTGCACCCAAGACTCATGAGCATTGCCCCAACTAATTTCGCTAACGCCATCCCCATTGATCAAGTTCGCTTTAGTGATCAGGGTCTTGTGCCTGCGATCGCCCAGGATTACCTTGATGGCACAGTGCTGATGATGGCGTGGATGAATGCAGAATCCCTCACCAAGACATTGGCAACGGGGGAGGTGTGGTATTGGAGTCGATCGCGCCAGGAACTCTGGCATAAGGGGGCAACCTCTGGGCATTTTCAAAAGCTCAAGGCAATTCGGTATGACTGCGATAGCGATGCATTGCTCCTTACGATTGAGCAGATCGGCGATATTGCTTGCCACACGGGGGAGCGCAGTTGTTTCCATCAGATCGAGCAGCAAAAAGCTGCCCCACCCGCGGATATGCTCTCAGGGGTCTATGATGTGATTTGCGATCGCCGCGACAACCCCAACGAAAACTCTTACACCTGCAAGTTACTGGCAGGAGGCGATAATAAGATTCTCAAAAAAGTGGGAGAAGAAAGCGCGGAGGTGGTGATGGCCTGCAAGGACGATAGCCCGGATGAGATTGCGGGCGAAGTTGCTGACCTGTTCTATCACACGCTGGTGGCGCTAGCCCATCACAATGTGCCGTTGCGTAAAGTCTATGAGAAGTTAGCGGCTCGACGACGTTAAGGCGTATCGCTGTAGTAAAAAAGCAGGATTGCCGAGGCTTTTGAACTGGATGATGGCTTTTAACCAAATCTATAGCCTCGCTCTACCCAATATCGCCAGTCCGCGATCGCCTCTCGGGTAACATCATCGGCATCAGGGGCATCTAGCTGACTTAGGGGTACGGCTAAGAGATCGTCATCCCACTCAATTTCAACCAGCATATCCCACTCACATTCATCTTCGGGGGCCATCTGCTTCACTTCAACAGTTTGACCAACTTTGAGAGGTGAGCTGCGTTTCTTTTCAATGCATTGGGCGGTGAAAGGAAATTCTAGATGGTCTTGTAAGTAGCAACACCAACCCATTGCCTGCTCCTCTGGCCCATAAGCATCCACAACGATTTCCATAACAATACGTTCTTCTCGCTCTGGGTTTTTCTCGATTCTGGACATGGATGATCTCCCTGTATTGAGTTGCTGCTTAGTAATTGATTATGCAATGGCAAATAACAACCGGATTCACATCCTCACGATTCTCAATCCTTCACGGTTTTTGGGGTTTCAGCAGGTCAGGATTTGAGGAATAGCTATCAAAACCAAGCTTGTGCAGCTAAAGATTCAGAGTAACGATCGCCCTCATGTGGGTGGATGAAAAAAAGCGTAGTGCCGTGGCACAGCTAAAATAGTGCAATAGGATTTTGGTGTGGTTCAGGATCTTCAAGCACTTTGGTAATTTTCTAATGCACTAGATAAGGTGTGTCACGGCAGTAGGCTGCCATAATCTGTTGATTTTAATCGGGCAGACAAGACGTCTGCGCTACGATTTTTCGTCTACCCGCCCTCATATTTTGCTCACTTATAGCGATCGCCCGCGATGTAGAATGCAACAGACTGTATCCCCTGACTGACTAAATCTATGCCCCTCATCAAAGTCCAAACCTCCATTGCTGCCCCTGAGCCTAGCGCTGTCGAGAGCCTCCTCAAAACCCTCTCTGGCAAAATTGCTGAACATTTTGGCAAATCTGAAGCCTATGTTATGACGGCCTTTGAACCCAATGTGACCATGACCTTCGGGGGCACAACTGACCCCGTTTGCTACATCGAAATTAAAAACATTGGCACGATGCAGCCCGCCCAAACCAAAGCGATGAGTCAAGACTTCTGCCAAGTGATTGAAGACACCCTTGGTGTACCCGCCAATCGAATCTATCTTGAATTTGCCGATGCCCAGCGCCATCTCTGGGGCTGGAATGGTCGTACGTTTGGTTGACGAAATTGGTTTTGGTAGAATACCATCAATCCCTTATCATGCCCTTTACCCGGTACAGACGTTGAGTCAACCCATTGGTGTCCAAGAGATAGATACGCTGGCTCAGGAATTGGCTGCGATCCAGCAGACGAGTTCTAAGCGCATTGCCCTGCTGGGGTCGCGCCATGTCCCGATTACCCATCAGAAGCTCATTGAAACCATGAGCTATGCACTCGTCTTAGGCGGCAACCGCCTAATGACCTCTGGGGCGACTGGAACCAACCTAGCGGCAATTCGCGGGGCGATGCGAGCTGACCCTAACTTACTCACGGTTATTTTGCCCCAGAGCTTGGCCCGTCAACCCCAAGAATCCCGCGATGTGTTGGGACAGGTGATGCATCTGGTTGAGTATCCCAACCATGACAACCTCTCGTTGGGCGAAGCCAGCTCACTTTGCAATCGTGAGATTATTTCACGTTGCCAACAACTGATTTGCTTTGCGTTCCACGATAGCGACACCCTTCTGCGCACCTGTGAAGAAGCAGAGGATCAGCGCAAGGTTGTAACGCTATTTTATTTTGATTAGATCGAGCCAAATTCAACTCTGTTGGATTGAGCTGAGTTCGAGACTGCTGGCCAGAGCAAAACGATAATTATGAACGCCACTGCTATATTGCTCTACTCAATTGTGGGGGCTGTCATTACTGTCTATGCCCCCTATCTACTCGTCGCGTTTGCTCGGTTTAAGCTCGGTTATGACTTAAGCGCACCACGGGCGATGTTCGAGCGTCTCCCTCCCTATGCCCAACGGGCCAGTTGGGCCCATCAAAATGGTTTTGAAGCTTTGAGCGTTTATACCGCAGCGGTACTGGTGGCGGTGGTGACACAGATTGAGGGACCATGGGTCGTTGCAAGTGCGATCGCGTTTTTGGTGGCACGTTTGCTCTTTTCGGTGTTCTATATTTTGGATGTGCCGTATCTGCGATCGCTGATGTTTGGCGTGGCCTCAGCTTGCAGCCTGACCCTTTTTGTTTTAAGTTTGTTGGCCGTTCATTCTGCTCTTTAGTTTGTCTTTTTGGTTTTATGGCATCTTCCTCTTCCTTTGATGTGGTCAGTGATTTCGACCGCCAAGAAATGGTCAACGCAGTTGATCAAGTCCAACGGGAACTCAAAAATCGCTACGATCTCAAAAATACCAAGAGTACTGTTGAACTTGGCGAAGACCTAATCACAATCACCGCCAACAACGAAATGACCTTGGAGACCCTTGCCGGAATTTTGCGAGAGAAGGCCGCCAAGCGGAAGCTCTCCCAAAAGATTTTTGATTATGGCGCGATCGAGAGCGTCAGCGGCGGTCGCGTAAAGCAAGACATCACCCTCAAGCGGGGCATCGAAAAGGAGCTGGGCAAAACAATCACCAAGCTGGTGCGTGACCAAAAAATGAAGGTGCAAGCGGCTGTTCAGGGCGATGCCGTGCGGATTTCGGGTAAATCTAAAAATGATTTACAGACGATTATGCAGTTGCTACGGGAACAAGACTATCCAGTAGATTTGCAGTTTAATAACTATCGTTAGTCTGCTGGCCGCCCCAAAACAAAAGGCAATAACTTAGCAATATTCCGGGCATCATCAATACCCCGATGATGTGTCCCTGCCAGCTCAATCCCCATCAGCTGCAACGCTTTCGCCATGCCGTACTTTTTCGGTAAGCCTTGGGTTTGGCTAAATTGGCGTTTGAGGTTGCAGTGGGGGTAGTCAATGGGAAACGGGACACCGTGAAAACGGCTGTCTTGCTGGAATTGCTTGTAATCGTAATCTCCCCAAGAACCAAAGAGTCCGTTGGGATAGTCCGCTAGCCAAGCGCTCAGGGCTTTCGCGGCAGCACGGTAGCTGGGCGCTTGGCTCACTTGCGCTTGGGTGATGGAGGTGAGTTCAGTGCAAAATTCGGTTAGCTCCGGGTGACGCACCGGGCGGACAAAGGTTTGGAACTCATCAATCGGTTGCAATCGTTGGGCTTCCACCATCACTGCACCAATTTCAATGATTTCCATTTCGTGCCGTCGAATGGTTTTGCGATCGCAGCAAGTGGCCTCTAGGTCAAGGACAAGATAATAATCAAATTCTTGAAAGTTCATGGTTCTTGTTACAGTGTTGTCGTATTGGCAGACTGTTCCAAATCTTGGCTGTCTAATGAGTGTGAAGACTTAGCTCTTAAAACGTTATTTGGGTCAAAATTGTAGGGTCTGCTCGATCTTGAAATACATTGTACTACAAGACACAAGGCATCTTGTTAAACTGAATCAAAATTGAGCCAAATGATGCTGAAAACGACAACAGACCCCTTTGTGGTGCAGGAAATCTCACCTCGGCAGACACAACTGTTGCAAAACATTGGAGAGTTGCGGATTCGCGCTTGGTCTTCAGTGGTTCCAGACGCAGCCCAACTCACCTGCTGGCTGGATAATTACGATGCTACGGCTCGGCATTGGGCCGTATTCGATGGTGAAAAGTTGATCGCGGCGGCTCGGATGTCGATTCATGCTCATCTGCACGAAGTGCCAGAACCAGAAGTCTATGTTGGGTGTTTCCCGAGGCCCCTGCCCGCTCCCATTGCCTCGTTCAATCGGCTGGTTGTGGATATTGACTATCGGCGGCGAGGAATTGCGAAGACATTGGACACACTGCGCTTAGAGGCAGCAAGACACGCCCATTGTGCCTCGATTGTGTTGGCAACACCATCAGGATTGTATCGTGTCCGATCGCTCGAATCCCTTGGTTTCCAATGCGTTGGCTCAGGCGCACCGTATCAAGGGCCATTGTTTTACGTGGGTCTTGAATCAAAGGTTCTATATCTGTTGTTCAACGATCCCATTTGAATTTTTGCTCTTCAAGATCTACCCGGATTCTTTACTTTTACGCTGGACATTGGATGTAGTGCTAGCCAATCAGGGCAATCTACACCATGTCGCAAAGCAGAATTTCGCAAATTTATTCCCATGCACTCATCGCTGGCAACATTAATGCCAATGCATTTGATGAGCTACAACAAGCTGTGCTTGAGGGTGATCCCATGCAGGGCGAAGGGCGACGTGCCTTTGATCGTTTGCTCCACGATATCCAAGCTGGTCATTTGAAGGTTCAGATGACAGTTGGCTGACCCCCACAACGTCTGACGCTATTCTGATGCCAAGCGATCGGCTCGTCGGGTGGTTTCCGGGAGCCGATACTGGGGCGTACACCTTAGCACATAGTCAATCGCCGTCTCTAAGCTAACTCGATGCCCAATCGACACATATAAGGGCTTCGTATTGGTGCGCGATCGCAACACCGCCCCAATCATCTCACCGCGATCGAGGAGTGGCGACCATTTGCCTTTTTCAGGGGGGACGGGGTCATGTTCGCCGATAAAGCGGGACTTGGCAACGCCGATTGTCGGACAATCTAGCACCACGCCCAGATGACAAGCCAATCCAAACCGCCGGGGATGGGCATAGCCTTGGCCATCGCAAAGGATTAGATCAGGGGTTATCGTCAATTTCGTTAAGGCCGCCAAGAGGCCGGGAATCTCCCGAAACGAGAGATAACCTGGCACATAGGGGAATTCCGTGGGAACTTGAGCCGTAACCTGTTCCACCAGTTGAAGTTCCGGAAACGAGAGCACCACTGCCGCTGCTTTGGTGAGTTTCTTGGCTTTGTCAAAGCCGGCATCCAGCCCCGCCACATAACGCACTTCACCCAATTGGTCAGTGGTGATCACCCGCGATCGCCATTCTGATTGAATCGCCTTGGCCGCTTCAAAACTGGGAACCCAATCATGTTTATATTTAGCCTTCATCTTTGGTTTGCCTCTCTAGGGCGCGTCGTCATTTAAAACCAGAAGCCTTATGGGATAAGCGATGGAGCGCCCGACCCAAACAACAGAAAAAGGGGCTGTAAGCCAGTCATTGTAAGAGTTTGTAATCTAACTGACGACAGCCCCTAACTCTCATGATGAGCAACCAACTCAGCAAACAGCGTCTCCAAATCGCGGGGTTGCCAGCCCAGCTCACGACGTGCCTTCTCCCCTGTGACCCGAACACAGCGATCGTAGATGTAATGCAGCCGCTCCCGACTCAAGGGCGGATTCCAGCCTGAGAGCTGACCAATCGGGTCAAGCACTGCTGTAACTGCATAAGCCAGCGCCTTGGGAATTTCGCGGGGCACATCTTGGCCTGCCAGCCGTCCCAAAATGCCAAACATCTCCCGTGTGGGCAGGTCGTCCGTCGAGAGAATGTAATGCTCACCCGGCGCACTTTGCTCAGCGGCCAGGATCATCGCCTCAACCAAGTCGTCTACATGAACAATTCCAGTAACACGATCGCCTCCCAACCAGAAAGGCAGCTTACCCTGCAAAAAAAGTCGAATCACCGGGCCAAAATGAGGATCATCTGGGCCAAAAATTCCTGAGGGCATCACACTTACGGCCGGCAGCCCCTCAGCTACGGCTTGATCCACCAGTTGTTGGGCGGCATATTTGGTGCTGTCGTAAGCCGAAGAAAAGCCTTGCTGCTCTCGTTGGAAGGTTTCATCGATCGTGCGGCCTTGAGTATCACCGTAGATACCGATCGTGCTGCAATAGACCAATTTTTGAATTGCGGCGGCTTGGGCTGCTGCCAACACTGTGCGAGTCCCTTCAATATTGACCTTCGCCATCCGCTCGGCATCCACAATACCGAGATCGACATAGGCAGCGGTGTGAAAGACCCAGTCTACTCCCGTCATAGCTTGGTCTAGAATAGCGCGATCGCCAATATCCCCTGAAACCAGCGCGATCGGTAATCCCATAAGCCGCTGGGCTCGTTCGAGGCTACGTACTAACGCGACCACCTCAATCTGACGCGCCAAGAGCGCTTTGACCAAATGGGAGCCAGTAAAGCCGTTAGCTCCCGTCACCAATGCTTTCATGTTGTTTGTTTCCCTACGTCCACGCTGACCTATTCTAGGGTGCGTCATCCGTTAATACCAGACGCCTTATGGGATCAGCGATAGCACACCCGATCTTAAGAATAAAGGAGAGGGGCTGCAAATAAGTCATCGTAATAGTTTGAGAGCCAACTAATTTAGGGCGTGTCGTCAGTTAACACCAGAAGTCTGATCGGACAAGGGGTAGAGCGACCGACCCCAAAAAGCAGAAAAGGGGCTGTAAGTTAGTCCCAGCAAGAGTTAGCAGTCTAACTGACGACACAACCCCTAACAGCCCTTACTGTATTTTGCGTGAACGCCCTTGGGGCCAGAGCCGTAGTTGTTGCCACCAGGGGGTATCCGTTACGTCTTCTTCAGTCTTACTATCGATTTCAGTCACTACTTTGGGCGGCGCACATAGAGCTTCACTACTCTGGCCACGACGCAGCACTTGGCAGCGCAGTTCACTGGTATAAGGATCAAGAGCTTCTGCTTGGACAGATTTCGGGCCCAGCCATTGCGCTAGCCACACCATCTCGTAGCCCACATCACCCGAACGTCGGGGAGTTGCCGCCACAGTGATATCCCAAAATCGATCCTCAGGCAGGTCAGGAAATTGAGCTGTTTGTTTCAGGTCTTGTAAATAATCGGGAACTTGATGGGGAATCCAAATCTCTTGTAGCCAAGCCTCTAGGGTTGACCAATCTTGCTGGCTAAAACGTTTCCTAATCTCAGGACGAATTGCCGTCAGTAATGTTAAACCTCGAGGTTCAGGTTGTGCTTGGTCATTGAAAGGAGAATCGGTTTTAAATGGCGCCACAAAAACACTCTGTTCAAAACTATCCACTAAAAAACTCGGATAGTTTTTTAACCAGTCTTGGACAACGAAACCAAATTGGAGCCAACAGCTCAGGAGAATCTGACTCATGAAAATCAAAATAAATTGTTGGCGTACTGCTGGCGCAGGGAGTTTCCATTGAGTACTCCCCCAGTCAAAACTTTTGGTCACAAACCAAAATATGGCCGACAAGGGTGGCCACAGAACCCACAGTAATGGAATGGGCAGTTGCAACACTCGCCAGCCCAAAAGATCGAGTAATGCAATGCTTAGCCAAGGCGTAAAGAACCATTTTTTTTCTAAACCTGCCCAAGTCGCACCAATCATTCCTGCGGAAAAGCTGGCGATCGCCAACGCTTCTCGTAGCACTCCTTTGGTAGAGATAGAGAGAATAAACAGCGCCAACATGACACAGGCAAATGTTTGCCAAGAACTGAGCTGGGGCGGGCGAAGTGTCTCAAAAAGCTTAATCATATTATTTAGTCATAGCGTTGCACTAAACCAACTAAGACAATTAATAGAATTGTGCTATTACTAAACGCATTAGCGATAAAAATCGTCGCTAATCGTTCTGAATCAATATCAATCATGACAGTGTAGATGCGTTGCCAAATTCCAATCTTATTTTGTTGATCGTTTAGTTCAGGATCAAGTAATAACTGGAGAATATCAATACCCTTGAACTCTACAAGGCAAACGAGCCAGAAGATCAAGGAAAGAATGACTAAAAAGACAATGGTATTTGCCCAATTTTGTTCAACTTTATAGAACTCGCCCAATAATACATAACTCATAACATATAGTTTTGCAGTGGGTGGTAGGAGGGCTTGTAACGTCAAGCCAAATAGCCAGATGAAAGTGGTTGAAACCAAATTAATGGTCATCGCATATTGGATACAAACCTGCCGAGAAAAATGCAGTTTACGGAAAAATATCCAAGCTTCCATTGTTGTGCTGATCAACAGCGCCAAAAGTTGAAACACAATAATTGGAGTTGGAATCAGAACAAAGGACATAGGGAAAAAAGATAATAAGTCCAATCGATTGAGGCTTCAATGGTTAATATTAGACTTGCTCCACCGCTACCTCGCTTTATGCGGATTGGGTTTATCGAAGCGTAATTCATGAGAGTGCAGTTGCTCAAGACCAGGACATCATGCGTGGTTGATGCAGGACTTTAACAACTTGCAAGTTGTTAAAACAATCTGCTACTACTGTTAGTTAGGGGTGAATACCCTTGCGCAGGATTCCCTTTTGCAAGAATAGGCTGAGAGAATGTTCATTGATCTCAGTGTTTATCAGCAAATGTATTTTAATGTACTTAAAAATCAATGAACGAATCCCAAGTTTTATGAAGTTTTGCATTGAACCTCAATTGTTCAAGGAATTCGGGTTAGATTTTGGTTAACAGCCGTTTCTTCAAATCAAAACCATTTGACGGCAGTGCGTATCATTGCTCAATAGCATTCCCTCAAATTAGAGGAAGATAAGATAAAGGCTTAGCCCTATCTAGTCTCCTTTAATGATATCGAGAAAGACTGTCATTCCCTTCCAAAGAAATTCTGAAGCCTATGCGCGTTTTCCAACGGCGATCGCTCCCGACCCAGCCCATTGAGGCCACAACCCGCGAGCGGATTCTCGATGCAGCCCTCCATTTATTCGCCCGTAAAGGCTATGATGCGACGACCACTCGAGATCTGGCGGCCGAAGCTCATGTTGCAGAAGGGACGCTCTTTCGACATTTCACCAACAAGAAAGCCATTCTTATTGAAGTCGCCACTCAGGGCTGGGTCGAAATCTTAACAGAGTTACTCACGGAACTCAGTGAAATGGGCAGCTATAAGGCGATCGCTCAGGTGATGCGGCGGCGCATGGTACGCATGTCCCAGAGCCATGAGTTGATGCGGGTCTGTTTTATGGAAGCACAATTTCATCCTGAACTCCAAGAGCGCATCCAAAGTGAAGTCATTGGCAAAATGACTGATGTAGCTGAAGCCTTCTTTGAAACCGCAATGGATAAAGGGATTTACCGCCGCATGAACCCTCGGATTGTGGCAAGCGTCTTTCTCGGGATGTTTACGGTGGCGGGTTTTTCGCAAAAAACCTTACTTGACCCGAATGCCTCAGCCCATGACCAAAAGGAAATGGCTGAAGGCATCGCTGATATTTTCTTGAATGGGGTGCTTGCGCCGAAAAATTAGGACGTGTCGTCAGTTAACATCAAAAGCCTGACGAGACACGAGATAAAGTGCCCGACCCCAAAAACAAGCAAAGGGGCCGTAAATTCAGTCATAGGAAGCGTTTAAAATCTAACTGACGACAGCCCCTAGGAGGAATTTAGGTTCAGGGGAACTCTATATAAATAAAACAGGCTGCATCACTCGCTGTTTAGCCCTGATTAAGAACACCACCAGGGGAAAACTACTATTGACAATATACTGAGTGCTCGAGTCATTCATTGCCCATGCCCAAGAAAGTTCTCATTGATACTGATCCCGGCGGTGACGATATTTATTCCCTGTTTTGGCTCCAGAGCCTGATGCGCCAAGAGGTGGTGGAGTTGTTGGCGATCGCCACCACCGAAGGAAATGTTTCCGCTCGCAACACCTTCAATGCCGCTTGCCAAGTGCTGCGTTTGGGGGAGATTGACACGGTAGCGGTGGGTCGGGGCGTTGACGTTCCCGACAAGTACCTCACCAATGCCAGCCATATTCACGGTGATGATGGCATGGGGAACCTCTCCCAAACCCTACCTCCCGGACGGCGTCGGTTTCATGAATCACTGGTTTCAGACGACCTGATTATCCGGGTGCTCAAGGCTCACCCCTATGAAGTGACCTTGGTGGCGATCGCCCCTTTAAGTAATCTCGCCGCTGCTGAAGAAAAAGAACCCGGGATTTTGCGCCTAGCCAAAGAAGTGGTAATTATGGGCGGGGCCTTTAACTCCCCTGGCAATATTACCCCTGTGGCTGAATTCAATATGGCATTCAACCCTAAAGCGGCTCAGCGAGTCTTCGCCAGCCGGGAAGATTTGGTAATTTTGCCTTTAGATGTCACGCGTCAGCTTGTCTTTACGCCTGAAATGCTTCGCCAAGTGACAGGTTTAGAGCCCAAAAACCAATTGGCGCAATTTATGGCCGATTTAGCCAAGTTTTTGATGACCACCACCTTGCAATATCGAGAAACGGGTGGACAGCTCGGGTTTTTGGTGCATGATGCAGTGGCTGTGGCCTATTTGGTGTATCCAGAGCTGTTTAAATTTGCGCGGGCTTTGGTCAGTATTGAAACGGAAGGGCGACTCACGAACGGTCAAACCCTATGCGATCGCCGTCATGGCGTCAAAACAGGGGTCAATGCCTGGGTCGCAGAAGAGGTGGATGCTCAGAATTTATTAGCTTGTCTGGTCGAAGATTTGCATTATTTAGTTGAGCGGACGACAAGCTATACCTCCTATTAGGACGGGTTGTCAGTTCACATCAAAAGCCTGACAGGACAAACGATAGAATGCCCAAACCCAAAAACAGGAACGGGGCTGTAAGTCAGTCACAGCAAGAGTTTGAAATTCAACTGACGACAGCCTCTAGGGCAAGGGGCGCAGAACACCAAATACTGAAGTATAGCCATGTAAAAACGTATTGCCCCCAACCGGGCCAATTTCGCCATTACAGAAAAAACCTCCCACAGGAATTGTGCCTAGATATTCTTGAAACAGACGGGAGTCAAAATTTGCCTCTCCATACAACCCTTCACCGCGCCCCAAGCAGGCAAACATTAGAGTTCCCAAAGATTGCTTGCCCCACCGCTCTCGATATTCTTGCAAATGAAACGTCAGGTCATCGGCTGAGGTTTGGGCATCCCGGAGATGGAACTGAATTTTTTGTCCTGGACGGACGCGATCGCCCACAGCAACTGCTCCTTCCTTGGGATCAACGCCCAAGAGGTTACGAATCAAGAAATCTCCCCGCTTGAGATTGGTTTTGAACACATCCCGTACCACCCCCACAAACAATGAGGTTTGGGCCAGCTCACGATCATGCTCATCCAATTCTCGAATAATTTCCCGCAGGACTTCAAGGGGGCGTCCACCGCGATCGCTATCCCCTTCCGGTGCAAGCTCTAGGATAATATTGCGTTCAGCTCGCTCAATTCGGTAGGGCTGACCAATGGGCCGACACCCCTGAGCAACGATCGTCTCAATCGCAATTTTGCCACTGAGGGCTAGACCAATAGTGCCGTCCCGATAAAGTTTACTGAACCCTCGGTGCGGATCAGCCAAAAACAAACCACTGGGCACTCCCACAACCCCGGAGCTCGCTAAGCCTCCCACCTTGGGTGCACCCGGATAGGCATAATCTAACCCTTCAAGGAGATCATTCATGCGAGCCGAGAATGGATCTGCCAACAGCAGAAACTGGGGTTGGGTTGCTGGGTCAACACCTACCTGTTCTACCCAACGTTGGGGTGCAGCATCAAGATCCGGTAATTGATCCGCTGCAAGATGAAAGGGGGTAATCGCCACATTTGGCAAACAACCAACACTGAGGCTCAATGCGGGTTGATCTTCGAGTTCCAGGGCATTCGTTTGGGCATCAACCCCAATCACCCCGCCCCCACCACAACCGATTAGCACCGTGTCTGGAAACGCCTCAGTCAGTAGGGGCAATAAGCGCGGATATTCACTGGCGTAGGAGGAGGCAATAAAAAAGACCCCCACATTCGGTGTGCCAGAAAGTTGACGGCGCACCGTTTCTGTCACTTCTCGCACTGCTCCTTCCAGGGAGGGACGGGTGGACAGTGCATTAAGCCAATGAAAGGAGTCAGTCATGATTTAGTTTGTCATGGGGAGAGAATGACACACTTGCTGGGCGAACCAGAAGGGAAATCCCTGTTATTGAATAACGATGGGTGCGAAAAGCAGAGAACCGTCCTTGAAATGCTGTACAGACTAGAACCTAAGCGATCGCCCTAGCTCTAATAGTAAGTGGGCTCGAAAGTAAAAGTCAAAACGGTAACAACCCAGGAATGTGCCCAACTCCCATCATTTCCTGACAAACCATTACAGGTCATCTCAACAAAGCCATGGGATTCGCTAAGATGATCTTCAAGATGCAAAAGTCTAAGGCTCGGACATTAGTCGTGCAACTTAAGACACGCATATCATTCAGGCATTTGGCAATCCATTGGTTTGACCGAGCTTGACTGACCCGAAACCAACACATTCTTATCCATCAGAACCTCATGAGCAATATCCAAGAGAAAATCGATCAAGAACGTGCCCAAGCCCGTGAAGTTTGCAGTACCGATGCAACCTCAGGCGATTGTGCAGCAGCTTGGGATGCAGTTGAAGAACTCCAGGCTGAGGCATCCCATCAACGCGAGACCCAACCGAAAAATTCCCTAGAGAAATATTGTGATGACAACCCCGATGCGGTGGAATGCCGTCTTTATGAGGATTAAATCCATTCAGACCCATCCTCATTGATAGTTAACTTTAATTCAGCAGATGTTCGCATCTGCTTTTTTGTTGGCTAAGGGACACCACGCCTTAGAATAGTCAGGATATTCTTAACGATACCCCCCATGAACGAGGAGATTTGGTTTCGGCCCTGGGTTTGGCTGGACTACAAACTAGCAGTACTGTTCACAGTTTTAATTCCCCTAATCCTGTTGATCTGGTCGCTGGTGCGTCGCAATGAGGTCACCACCCAATTGCTGCTGATTTACTGGCGGGTGGCAAGCCTTTTGATGATCACGGTGTATTTGATGATTCCTGGTTGGCGCTGGGGTTTTGCCTCCGGTTTTGTGGCTCGAATTCTCATCCCGATCGCCCTCTGGTTCTGGATTGACCTCAACGAAGAAATTGCCGATCAACCGACCAGTTTGTTTAAGGGGCTCTTGACGGGCTGGCGCTGGGCGGTCTCAATCTACTGCGCGATCGGCACATTTGTGATGATTCCGTTTCTCTCCTGCGCCTTTTCTACGCCAGCCCTAGAAACCTCATTTTGCCGGGTCTGGCTCGAAGCCCCGTTCTATTATCGTGCGTTGATCCACGGCAACTCGCGTCCTGGTTTTTTGGGCTTTTTAGGTCTGGTGGGCTTGGCGGTCTATGTGCTTTACTTTGCGTCGTTTTTGCTCACCCGTCTGGGCAAGCGGGGGCGATCGGCTCTTGAGCAGTAATTACGGATGCTCTACAAACTCGCCAACACCCGAATCAACTGATCCATCTCCTCAGGGAGCGTCATGTAATGCACACAGGCCCGCACACAATCAGGGTTTACCAAGGTGCGGAGGTAAAACCCTTGCTGCTCTAGGGCTTGGACAAGCTGCTGATGGGGAATATCGGCTTTGAGTCGGAAAGAAACGAGGCCAGACTCTGGGGCTGAGGTGCGCAAACATTGAATTTTGGGCAACAATGACAATCCCTGCCACAGATATTCACTGTTTTTAACAATTTGAGCATAGCGCTCTGTGGCATCACCCCATTGATGATGAAAGTTTATCGACTCTTTAAGGCCAACACAGAGGGGATAGGCAGACGTCGCCACCTCAAACCGACGGCTATCAGCTTTCCAGGCTTTGGGTAAACCCGTGCTATCAACAGTAATTCCACGCCACCCCCCATAGGTGGGTTGAATGGTCTCTAAAGCTTTTGGACTCATGTAAAGCCCACCGACACCTGCCGGGCCACAAAACCATTTATGGCCGGTGAAGGCATAGAAATCAACGCCGAGTTCCGGTAGGTTTAATGGTAGTGAACCCACTGACTGGGCAGCATCAACCAGAACCTGGGTGGGGACTTGCCCCTGATGGCTATGACAGGCTTGGACAATATCCCCTAAGGGCAACACCTGCCCGGTATTCCACAAAACATGGGAGAGGACAACGAGGCGGGTGGTGGGTTGTAAATATTGCTCAATAACGCCCACTGGATTGCCTCGATTGAGCGTTGCCATAATCGGACAAGTGGAAATGCGGACGCCAAAGCGGCGAGCTATCTCTTTAACAACCGCGATCACTCCTGGATGTTCGCAATCGGTCAAGAGAATATGATCGCCTGCTTGCCAGGGAATGCCCCATAGCACTACATTGCAGCCCGCCGTAACATTTTCGGTTAGGGCAATGGTCTCGGTTGTGGCCCCCAACTCAGTGGCGATCGCTCCCCGAGTTGCGGCCAGCTCTTGCTGAATCCAGTCATTCACCTTACTGGAAAAGGGTCCCTGCTGCTGAACATATTCATAGGCCCGATAAATCGCCTCCATCGTAGCCTTGGGCATGGGCCCTTGTCCCCCAAAGTTGAAATAGGCTTTATTGACTAAGCCAGGGAACTGTTGATGGTAGCGCTGGGTTGTGGAGGTGCTAGAGGAGGACATGAGCTTTGGGGGTTCAGGGTTCAGAGTTCAGGGTTCAGAGTTGGGGGAATTGGCTCTAAACCAAGCTGCTATGCCCCAGCGCCAAACCGGCCACCAGCATGCCTAACACCAAGAACGGTTGGGCACTGGCCTGGTATTTCACATCATTCTCTAAGGGATCGCGGAGGAAATACATATCCTGAAACGTGATTTGGGGAATGATAAAGAGCAGGAGAATCGTGGCGTAGAGATTTTGACCAATCCAAAAGAGATAGAGAGCAACCCCGGCTTGGAACACATCAATCATCAAGACGCAGAGCCAACTGGCTTTTTCAACGCCAAACATAACAGGCAATGATTGCAGACCCAATTGGCGATCGCCCTCCACACTTTTGAAGTCATTGACAATTGCAATCCCCAAGCCCGCCAAACTGTAAAAGAGCGTTAAGGCCACAATCGTCCAACTCAGTTGCCCAAACAGGGCATGACCCGCACACCAGGGTAGAGTGATGTAGCTTGCACCTAGGGCATAATTACCGAGCCAACCGTTTTGTTTCAGCTTCAGCGGCGGCGCAGAGTAAATGTAGGCGAGGAATGACCCCACCACCGCAATCAGGGTGATCATGGGGAATTCATGACCGGCCCAGCGATCCAGGGTGTAAGCCAGCACCAGACCCGCAATCAACAGCACCCAAATTTGCAAAATCACTTGCGAGAGGGGAATTGCCCCTGAGGGAATGGGGCGATAGGGTTCATTGATCGCGTCGATCTCCCGATCATAAAAATCATTGAGAGTCTGGGTATAGCCGGTGAGAATTGGCCCCGAGAGCAGCATACAGGCAAGGGCTTGCAGGACTGACTCAACGCTCCAAACATAGCCCCCTGAGGAAGCCGCCCCACAGAGCACCCCCCAAATCAGGGGAATCCAGGTGATCGGTTTAAGCAGTTGCAGGCGAATTTTCCAGAGGTTGGTTTCTCCGACAGCAGCACCTTTCATGCCCAGAAGTTGGCGGGCTTGGATACCAGCGTCATCAGTTTTGGGGTCGTTGGTAGGGGGAGTTGGGGCTGAGGTCATAGGGAAATAATGAGATAGTGATCCTGAAACTTGGCGCTCTTGACGGGCTGTCCCTTGAGGGGAGGCGGTAGCAAAATATTTCGTCGTTGATCGCCCGCTTCGATGGTGAGTTCGGGGCCATATTGGGTGAGCTTGACTTGCTCTTTGGTAAACCCAGGCAAAAAAGCTCGCACTTGGCGGGCGGGCACATCAATGGTTAAGGCTTGGGGAATGTGGTCGATCGCGCCAAAATTGGGCAGCTTTCCGACCAGCGATCGCCAATCACCCCCGTGGTTGATCAGCTCGGTTTGCACCAAAGGCGCAAACGCAGTCTGCTGCTCGGGGGTAGGAGAAGTTTGATTCCAAATGACCCCACCTACACTGATCCCTGCCTGTTGGGCACTCCCCCAATAATATTGAGCGATCGCAGTCGCACTTGCATCTGTTGTGGTGACAAGATAGGCCAAAACTCGCTTAGGGTCAGCCAGGGCGATTGTGCCCTCTTCCAGCATCTCCGCCGCCTCTTGACTAGGCTGCTCAGCGAAGTTTTCCCAAGACCAATTGAAATTGAGCACTGCGGCTGTGATTGGTTGGATAAAGGGCGCGATCGTTCGACCCAAATCTGACTCTAAGATTAGCTTCCGAAACCGCCGTAGATACCAGCCACCAGTCTCTGGAATACTGAGCGTCCGCAGCGTGGTCAAATCGCCCAGACCGTCATAAACAATTACATCATAGGCATCGCTGGCGTTATAACCCCGAATGGTATAAAGCGCCAAAGCCGCATCCATCCCCGGAAAGATGCCCAACTCTTGGCCATAAACCGTATGGAGAATGGGAAAACGAAGATAACGCGCTTCCCGTTCTTTGACTTCTTCATCCCAAAGGGTTGCCATCAGCTCAGGGGCTTGAAATTGCACCCCCCAAAGATTGGGCACGATCGCCTGGGGTGTCGTGGTCAGCGGCTGACCTAATAATTGCCCAAAAACAGGACTGGGATCTTGGGAAGCGAGGAGGACTCGCTGGCCACCCTCAGCGAGCTGGTGCGCTGCCGCGATCGCCACGGTACTGCGTCCCACTCCCCCCTTACCGATAAAGGTCAGAATTTGCGCCATAAACTACGGTCAGTTATCTCAATACCAATACAACTTAAGAGTTTGCTATTGCCTCAAAAAGCAAGCAATGCGAAAAAGGGGCTTAATGCCCCTCTCACAATCCGATTTTTCAGGCCATCCCAGAATGGGAAATTTATGCCTAAACAGTTCTCAATTCTTCAGCAAAAAACCAAACGGCACTGTTGTCATCAAACTCAACCACAGCACCAATGCCACTGCCATCGGTCATCTTAAACCCTGTAATCGTGCCCACTTTACCGAGTTTGTCGGCCGTGTCCCGACCCACGCGATCCTTGATGCGATAAACCTGTACTTTTTGCCCAATATTCATTGTTTAAGCTTGCTAATGTAAAAAGATTCTGAAGACCAATACACAGTTTAGGGCAAAAGCACACCCAGCGCAGTTGGCAGTTATGGCCAAAGGCCGAGCAAGGAAGGTAGAAGGCAGAATAAATGCAAGTTAACAAGTATCAATCAGCAGGTAATTAAGTTTTCAATCCTGGCATTGCTGATTTGATGAATCTTACTTACCCACTCTTCGAGAGGAGCATAGCTCTACACCCAACCCCTTTAACTTTGAACTCTGAACTCTGAATTCTGAACCCTAACCCGCCTCCTGTACCTCCAACTGCAATCCCCATCCTCCCAAGGTTCCTGTATCGCCAGTGACGCGATCGCGCACCCGGAGTTGCCAGGTGCCCTGCACATCGAGGTTTCGCCAGCGAGCAAGGAGGGGGCGTTCCTGGGGCGTATAGGTGCGCAAGAGGCGGGTTTGACTGCCCAGATCGCGGCTTTGGAGCAAGACAGCTGAACCTTGGGGATGATGTAAATAGACCTCCACATCCCCAAGAAAGGGATGGGTGAGGGCGATTGTCACGCGGATATTTTGCAACAGGCCCGTTTCTTCTACGGTCAAATTACTAAGGAGACCTTGGGGATTGCCATCAGGGATCTTTGTAGCCCGCTGCATTTGGCGCTCAATTGTCCAGCGCCGCAGAGGTGGTTTTTCATCCCGCCGCTTTTGGGCGAGCTGCACAGCTCGATGGGCATTGACTTTGCCATAGCCAAACCATTGGGAATGGCCTTTGCTATCGTAGTTCCCCAGTTGCAAATTAAGTTGGTCATCTCGCTGGGGGTCAACGATTTTATCGGCGGTTTGCTCCAGAATTTGCTTGACTTCAGCCGCTGTGAGATCGGGGTTAGCGGAGAGCACCAACGCTGCGAGACCCGCTACGACAGGGCAAGCACTGGATGTCCCCCCAAAATCGCGGGTGAAGTTCCCGGTGTCGTAACCCAAGTTCCCGAGCTGGTCAGTGGTAAAGATGCCACGACCAGGTAAACCGTAACCAACCGCAGGAGCCGTTTGGATAAAGCCCGTTTGTTGGAACCACATGCCCGGTGGTGCATTGTTACTGGGGGCGCAGACGCTAATTTGCTCACCCCAATTACTATAGGCAGATTTTTTACCCAGGCTGGTACAAGCTGAAACTGCGATTACATCAGGATGTGTGGCAAAGCCACTCAGCCATTCGGTTGGCCCCTTAAGCAGGTTATCAGGCCAGCCTTGCTCATAAACGATGCCTTGAATCGGGCGATTGGCATTGCCCGCTGCAAATACCACCACACAACCTTTGCCGTCGCGGCCTTCGGTCGCCGCCCGATGGATTGCCGCCCGCTGTCGCAGCGACAAGGGGAAATGCACCACGGCTGCCCCCCAGCTACAGGAAATCACGCTAGCCCCTTTCGTGCGAGCCCAGTCAAACAACGCTTCAATGGAGCGATCGTCAAGATAGCCCGTGGTACGTAGGGGCATCAAGGCACAACCAGGAGCAACCCCCACCACACCTTGGCCATTTTCTTCAGCAACCGCGACGCCGGCACAGGCGGTACCGTGGCTTTCTTGGGATGATTCTGGTAATGGGGAGAAATCTTGATCGCGAAAGTCGTGAGGAGCGACAATTTTTCCCGGTGCTTGAAAGTCGGGATGACGCGTATCAATGGCATCATCAGTAATTGCTACCACTACCTTGCGGCTGCCTCGGGTAATGTCCCAGGCTGCCTCAACGTGGATATGGGAATTGGCCGCTAGTTGAGAGCCACCTGCATGGTTGAGATACCACTGACGGTTGTAGAGCGAGTCCTGGGGACGATAGAACGATTCTTGGTGGAAGAGCACATTGGCTTCAGCGGTGAGGACTTGGGGATGGGTCATCAAGCGATTGGCGAGCTTGATCGGGTTCTCAGGTGTTTGGTGGGTGAGGAGATAAATATAGGTATTGGGAATCCCTACAATGGATTGCACATTTTCAAGATGATAGGGTGTGAGAAGCTGCGCGATCGCCTCTGGGCTAAATTGCGATGCAAACTGTAATGTCAACTCATTGGTGGGATACACCAAAGTTTCAGGGCTATGGTGCAGTTGATATACATGACTTGCAAATGCCACATCGGGATGGCGTCGGGCAATGGCGATCGCCGTATCAAGCTGATTGGAGGCAATCAAACTCTCCCAAAGCTGGGGGCGGGGCAGCGGTGATAAATTAAGCGGTGCTAAGTCGGGTGGGATTTGGGCACAATGCTCCTGCAAACGCACCGTAAAGCGATCGCCAACCTTCAAAAGCCAGAGTTCTTCGCCCCCCCGCTGTAAAATCAATCCCCATTGGGCGACAGTGTCCTTATCCATATAGCACTGGGTCTCCTAAAATCCGCTGCTCTAACGATAGTTTGCATCACGAGGGGAACGGATATCAACGCTGCAATGGGCTTGGATAACAATGCAGAATTTCTCAACTTCAATACCTGATTGATTCAAGCAGGGGGAGATTGTAGTGGCACCCAAGAGACCTAAAACTGAATTCTATTAGAGTTCTGGCATGAATCAAGTGGGAGTCTAGCATCATGGATTTACAGAATTCAAAGTGGGCAAGCTACTCATAGCTCTAGGCTTCTCAAAGCGCGAAAAATCGTGCTACAACGATCTTGGCTGCCCGATCCCTAAAAAAACAGGCAAGTAATGATGATTGTAATTTCCATACAATTCTATTTATCCTGATTCCTCATTAGAAGAATGCATGAGTTTGAGCGTAGGCTTACAGAAGCAAGTCTCAAGGAGTATTCCGATTTCCATCGGTCATCAACTCAATCAAGCCTGCATCAAACTACAAAGTTTCCATTTTCCTCTTGAGCTGCCTGCCAGCTCCGAGCATCGTAATATAAATCAGCAAGGGTAATCGTGTAGAGAACATCTTGTAGCCGTTGATGTAACCGTTGCCAAAGGCTATGAGTAACCCAATCTTCTGCCTGTTGTTGCTCCGGCACAAAATGAGGTAGAGTTTCAACCGTCTCGCCAACAGCAGTTAAGATTTGTCCCAAGGAAATTTGGGCAGGCTGATGGGCTAAACAATACCCTCCCTGGGCCCCACGAACTGAACGAACCAAACCTGAGCGTCGCAACTCAATGAGGAGTTTTTCGAGGTAGGGAGCAGGGATGTCTTGACGTTGAGCGATCGCCGCAACAGAAGTTGGTTTTGCTGTCGGTTGTAAGCTCAGATCCAAGAGCGCCTTGACACTGTAATGGGCACGGGTTGTCAATTTCATTTCTGTTGCCTACACGGAAAATATCATGCTACGAATTCAATCGGTCAACCCAACTTATCACTGATAGTCGATTCTTGAGATACAGCTTGTCATATCAATTTCACCTTATATCAATTTCATTGAAGACGATTGATCTTTGGATATGATAAGTTATAAATTAACCGCTAAGTGAAGGGACTTCTGGCACTACCATCTTGAGTTTGCTGAAGCACTCTACCTAAATTCCTTAGCACTCAACATTTGTAACGTAATTCGTTAAGTTAATGACTCAATCCTCTAGCCCCAACCCCTTAACTGGGCAAGAACTCGTTGATAAGGTCAATGCCCTTGGTGATAAGAGTAAAGAAGAAAAGGCGAAAGCCTGTGGTTATTACACCAAAACCAAGAATGGTCTTGAGCGTGTCAACATGATGAAATTCTCGAATGCGCTCCTTGATGCCATTGGTCTTGAACTTGATGGTAATGGAAGTGGCACCGGCCGTGGCGGACGCTCAGCCAGCTTTCGGATTACAGTACAGTCCAATGGCAATCTCTTGATTGGGGCAGCTTATACTAAACGGATGAATCTGGTGCCTGGAGATGAGTTTGAGATTTCTTTAGGTCGTAAACATATCAA
This sequence comes from Spirulina sp. SIO3F2, assembly GCA_010672165.1. Classification (GTDB taxonomy): domain Bacteria; phylum Cyanobacteriota; class Cyanobacteriia; order Cyanobacteriales; family Spirulinaceae; genus SIO3F2. Next base: position 23,104 of record JAAHHN010000103.1, read on the forward strand.
ACTCAACAAAATTGGTGGTTCAGATGATGAGTCTGAAGAATAATTGTGTCAATGCGTCTAGCACTAGCATCTTACAACTCCAATGTCTTGTAGCAAACCTGGAACTCAGGCTTTGAATGCTTGTCAATGCCATTTTGTTCTAGCACGTTGACTTAACAGGGTTTAAACCCTTCTACGGAGTCATTTACGCAACTCAAGCTTCTGAAGCGGGATTCAGAGGCTTGGGTTGCTACTATTAATTTAACTATCACCCTGATGGGGGTGAGGGTTGGTCTCTATGTCCCTTCCAATTATTGCCATTCTCGGCCGACCCAACGTTGGCAAATCAACACTTGTTAATCGTTTGTGTGTGAGTCACCAGGCGATTGTTCATGATGAACCGGGCATTACTCGTGATCGTACTTATCAGCCTGGATTTTGGCTCGATCGGGATTTCCTAGTTGTTGATACTGGAGGCTTGGTTTTTGATGACGACACAGAATTTTTGCCCCAGATTCGAGAGCAAGCGATGACTGCATTGGCTGAAGCCAACGTCGCAATTTTTGTGGTGGATGGTCAATTGGGGCCCACAACTGGTGACCATGAAATTGCCCATTGGTTACATCAGCAAAGTATTCCTGTTTTTCTCGCCGTTAACAAATGTGAATCACCTGACCAAGGCATTATTCAAGCTGCCCAATTTTGGGAACTAAATCTAGGCGACCCCTATCCCATCTCCGCAATTCATGGTAGCGGTACTGGTGATTTGCTCGATCAAGTTATCGAAGTCTTGCCCCCAGCAGAGTTGTCTGCAACAGACCCTGAAACGCGTGTTGCAATTGTGGGACGCCCGAATGTTGGTAAATCGACCTTGCTCAACACATTAACCGGCTCAAATCGATCGATTGTCAGTCCAATTTCTGGCACCACTCGAGACACCATCGACATGCAAGTTGAGCGGGAGGGCAAATACTACCGCTTAATCGATACCGCAGGCATTCGTAAAAAAAAGAATGTCCGCTACGGTGCAGAGTTTTTTAGTATTAATCGTGCCTTTAAGGCAATTCGCCGCTCAGATGTAGTACTGCTCATCATTGATGCTCTTGATGGGGTGACGGAGCAAGATCAACGTCTTGCCAATCGAGTTATGGAAGAAGGCCGAGCCGCAGTAATCGTTGTTAATAAATGGGATGCAGTAGAAAAGGATTCTTACACGATCTACGACTATCAAAAAACAATCCGCGATCGCCTCTACTTTCTCGACTGGGCCCCAATGCTTTTTATTAGTGCCCAGACCGGTAAACGAGTTGAGCAGCTCTTTACGCACATCAATCAAGCCTGTCTTGCCCATCAGCGCCGCGTTAGTACCGCAGTCATCAACGAAGTTCTGCAAGACGCCATACAATGGCATTCG
>JAAHHN010000104.1 GCA_010672165.1 Spirulina sp. SIO3F2
TGGTACTCTTTAGCTATCATTTTGTTTGGATAGGTCACTTGCACTAATATTGACCTATCTTTTTTTGCCTCCTTAGTCTATATTCCTTGCTACACAAAGCTTTTGACCCTCTTTGTCACCCTCTCAGCACAATCCCTTTCTGCCTATATTTATCAATGAGCTGTTCAACGTACGTGTCTTTCATATAGTACGCATCTTCATTGACTTAACTATACCGTTCTCGGCATTCACATGAAATGTTTTGTAGATGCGTTCATGAGGCTTATTCATCTCTGGTAAATCAAGAAACATATTGTAATAATCCGAAGATTCATTCAGTGAAACCTCAACTTTGACGGTGTATCCTAACGTAATGAGCCAAAATGTCTCATCATCTGATGGCTCCACTTCCTCAAGGCGGACATCAAAGAATTTTCCTGGAGAAGCCTTCGATAGACTTTGGAGATAGTTCACGGCTGCATCTATCGCCTTATTGACGTGAATCATATGCATTTATCTTGACTATATTAATAGTATATATAGTATAAGATTAAATCATTGACTTTCTTCCCAACTGGGTTGCTTGAACCAATCTTGCAAAAACGTGGTGAGCAGTTGGATTTTTGCAGAAAGGTGACGACTAGGAGGGTAGGCAATATAGGCAGTGAGCGGCGGTAAGCAATAGTTGGGCATCACAATTTTGAGAGCATTTCGTTGCAGGGCTTCGCCCACAATAAAAAGAGGCAATAAAGCAATGCCAAGACCTTGAATTGCCCCATCTCGTAACGCTTCACCATTGTTGGCATAATAACGACAATGAATCTTCACAGATTGCTGGCCTTCGGGGCCGATTAAACGCCATTGGCTACCTGTGGCGAGATAGCCATATTGCAAACAATCATGCTCACGTAAATCGCCTGGAACTTGAGGACAACCCCGTTGGTTTAAATAATCAGGTGCAGCACAGAGAATGCGACGAATGGGCGTGATCGCTTGGGTCATTAAACTCTCGTCTTCTTGGTCTAATTGTGCAATGCGAATAGTAACATCAAAGCCATCTTCGCGCAGGTTAATAAAGCGATCGCTCAAGGTTAATTGCACCTGCACATCTGGATATTGAGCCATAAAAGCCGCGATCGCAGGCGAAAGATGCATTGTGCCAAAGGACATCGGTGCATTGATCCGTAATGTCCCTTTCGGTTCGGTATGGAGTTGCGCGATCGCTAATTCTGCCTCTGCAATATCCGCCAAAATATTCACGCAGCGTTCATAAAACGCCCGTCCTGCGTCAGTAGGACTCACCCGTCGGGTAGTGCGATGGAGCAGTTGCACTCCCAGCTCTGCCTCAAGCTGGAGCACAAGTTTATTCACCACCGAGCGTGACTGCCCCAGGTGGCGACCCGCTGCCGCAAAACCACTATGTTTGACAACCTCAGTAAAGGCATGAATGCTTTCGAGTTTCAGCATTGTCTTTTCATAGATGACAATGCTGAATCATTTTAGCCTATTGTTATTGATTGAGAGAAGAATCATAATAGAACTTAAGCGATCAAGAGCAACGACCTAGTACTCGACGACAGAAGGAAGCCACCTGCTCAAAATCCACCAAATGTTTGTCATCCAGGCACTTTGAACTCTGCACTTTGAACTCTGCACTTTGAACTTCTGCCCTGCGGTACTAGCTATTGCTCATCGACCCATTACTCTCGCTTTAGAGGCTGGCAATTATGTTAACGATTCGTAAATCTGACGAACGCGGCAAAGCAAACTTCCGTTGGCTCAACAGCCACCACACCTTCTCATTTGGAGAATATTTTGACCCCAACCATATGGGATTTGGGGCGTTGAGGGTGATCAATGAAGATCGCGTTATTGCAGGTGAAGGCTTTGCAACCCACAGTCACCGCGATATGGAAATCATTACCTATGTGCTCGATGGTGCGCTGGAACATAAAGATAGCATTGGCAATGGCTCTGTGATCAAACCGGGTGATGTGCAACGCATGTCCGCAGGCACAGGTATTGCCCACAGTGAATACAACCACTCCCGTTCAGAAGGAGTTCACTTTTTGCAAATTTGGATCATCCCAGAACGCAGAGGCTTACCTCCTAGTTATGAACAGATTCACTTCGATCGCGCCACAGACCATAATCAATTGCGTTTGGTCGGGTCTTGTGATGGTCGAGATGGTTCTGTGGTGATTCATCAAGATGTGAATCTCTATGCTGCGAGCTTGACAGCAGACGCTCATTTAAATCATGGCATTGACCCGAACCGCCAAGTCTGGCTGCAACTTGCCAAGGGTGCATTGGTCTTGAATGGCCAAGCATTGCAAGCTGGGGATGGCATTGCGATTGTTGGCCCTGAAAACCTTGAGTTAATCAGTGCTGCTGCGGACACCGAGCTTTTACTCTTTGATTTGGCGGCGACCTGAATTCTGGATTCCTGCCTTTCATTAAGATTCATATTCAACGCTCAGACCCCGTATTAGACTGTCTTTAAGGGACATCCAACACCAACGGTTTATGAGTCTTGACCTCAAACTTGCGGCCCTCCAAGCCGATCGCTTACCCTTTGCCCTCGATACATTGCCCCAGTCTGCCTACTTTGTCGGCGGCGCGGTGCGAGATGCCTTGCTCCGGCGCGAGCGCCCTGACTTTGATATTGATATTGTGCTGGCCAAAGAGGCAATCGCGGTAGCTCGGCAACTGGCGGATCGCTACCAAGGCGGTTTTGTGGTGCTCGATGAGGAGCGTCAGATTGCCCGTGTTGTCCTCTCGGGCGGCACCATTGACATTGCACAACAGGTGGGTAAAACCCTAGAGACCGATCTCAAGCGGCGAGATTTCCGGATTAACGCGATCGCCTACAATCCCCATACCCAACAGCTATTTGACCCCCTCAAAGGCATTGAAGATCTTGAAGCAGGCGTTGTTCGCATGGTAACGAAGGAAAACTTAGCGGATGATCCTCTGCGCCTATTGCGGGCCTATCGTCAAGCTGCCCAACTTGACTTTACGATCAAACCCAAAACCCGCAATGCCCTGCGGCGTTATGCCCCCCGCCTTAAGCGCATCTCCGGGGAACGGGTGCGCCAGGAGCTAAACCTGTTGCTAAACCATCCTCAGGGGCTACAGCACCTCAAAACTGCCGTCGAAGATGGCGTGCTCAGTACTTGGTTGCCCAACCTCCGCAAACAGGGCACAGCCCAAATGGAACAGGTGGAGCAAGTCGCCTGGTTGCTGGGGCGCATTTGGATTGATTTGGATGCAGCGCTGATGAAAACCGTGGGACAAAAGGGTCTGAGCCGCTTGGGCTTAGCCAAGCTCGCCTGTGGTTTGGCAGGTAACCCTGATATTGCCGAAAAACAGTTGATGGCACTCAAATATTCCAGAGCTGAGATCCAAGCGATTCGTACCACATTAGCCGTCATGCCCGAACTTCTGGACTTAATTCAGGGGGAGATGGATTTGGCTACGCAGTATTTTTTCTTCCAAAAGGTGGGGGCCGCCTTTCCGATTGTGATTGTATTGGCGGTGGCGATCGCCGCTCGCCAAGAACTCCTGCGGGAAACCCGAGCGGTGGGCGTAGTTGCCCCCCTGGTGAACGCCTACCTCGATCCGGAAAGTCAAGTGGCTCATCCCACCCCTATTGTCAGTGGAACAAAGCTCATTGAGGCGTTGTCTCTAGAACCATCACCGCAAATCGGCACATTGCTGACAGAGATTCACTTGGCTCGTCTGGCGGGTCAGGTGCAAACTCCGGAAGCGGCGATCGCCTTTGCCAAAAGCCGTTTAAACACCGGCTAATCATCAAAAACGAACAAAACGAAATTTGCCCCTGCTCAGATCATGTCACGCTTAACTTCTCGCTGCTTATTGCTGTTCATCACAACACTGACGGTTGCGAGTTGGCATCCAATCGCCGCCCAAGCCCAAGGTCGCACCGCAGCCAACTGGTCGGAGACTGAGCAACAAACTTTCCTCAACGGCTGTCAAGACCGCGCCGCCCCTCGGGGGATTTCCGAAGCACAACTCCCCGCTTACTGCCAATGCGTGCTGTCGCGCTTGATCCGGTTTAATGTGCCCCTGGCAGATATCAATGATGCCACCCAAAATCACCCCACTGAGCCGAATTTATGGTCAGAAGGGTTTTACAAATCCGTCACTAGTTGTTTGCCTTAACTTGTTTGCCTCAACTGGGAATCGTTAAGATAGCAGAGCGAATTCTGCTGTATTAATGCCCAGTCTCGAAACCCCTCCATCTACCCCCTCTACACAATCCATCACTTCAGTTGACCTGCCCCCATTGCCCCAGGCTCGCCCCCTGTTGATGATTGGCCATGGCACAAAAAATGTAGCGGGTCGTCAAGCCTTGATTGATTTTGCTGCTCAGTATGAGGCGCTTGACCCCTGTCGCCCCGTTATTCCCTGTTTTTTGGAGTTGACCGAGCCCACCATCCTCGAAGGGGTCGAACGCTGTATCCAGGAGGGATATACTGACCTTTCTGCTTTGCCGATTCTGCTGTTTGCTGCACGGCATAACAAGTTTGATGTCACCAACGAACTCGATCGTGCCCGTCGTCTGCATCCCCAAGTTCAGTTCCATTACGGCCGCCATTTTGGGATTACACCCACCATCCTGGAGTTGTGGCAAGAGCGTCTGGCGCAGCTCGATCAGCCTGAGCACAATCCCCACCAAATTCCTCGTGCTGACACTGTATTGCTCTTTATTGGTCGGGGTTCGAGTGACCCAGATGCCAATGGCGATGTGGCTAAGCTGGCTCGTATGGTCTGGGAAGGGAGCGGTTACCAAACGGTTGAGACGTGTTTTATTGGCATTACCCACCCCCGCCTGGAAGAGGGTTTCCGCCGCGCTCGGTTCTATCAACCCAAACGGATTATTGTGCTGCCCTATTTCCTGTTTACGGGCACGTTGATGGAGAAGATCCAGCGGATCACGGCTGAGCAGCAAGCGGCATTCCCAGAAATTGAAATTGCGGAGCTACCAGAAATGGGTATTCACCCTTATCTATTTCGGGTGATCCGCGATCGCGAAATTGAGACTCAAACGGGCCAAGTAAACATGAACTGTGAGATGTGCAAGTTCCGTTTGGCAGCATTGGGGGGAGTTGCACCGGGCGAGCAGGGTCAAGATCACGGCCATCATCATGATCACCACCACACCCATGAGCATGGTCACAGTCATCACCACCACAGCGCACCTGATCCCTACGCTGAACCGGAGAAGTATCACGATCGCATCTGGCAAGTGCCCTAGACAGATTATTTGAGATGATAGGGCTGGGAGATCCAAACTCTACATCATGATTCAGCTAGTACTCTCAGGTAAGGGCGTCGGTCTTCGCGCCCCTACCCCTTTGATTTATTTGAGGAATACAACCTAAGCCGAAGTTGTATCTTCGATCACCTTGTCGATCAAGCCGTATTCCAAGGCCTCTTGGGGCGACATGAAGTAATCGCGATCGGTGTCTTTTTCGATTTTCTCAACCGTTTGACCTGTGCAATCCGCCATGATGCCATTGAGTTGTTTCTTGATGCGCAAAATCTCTTTGGCTTCAATCTCAATATCTGTGGCTTGGCGACGGCCTTGGGTGCCGCCAAGGGGTTGGTGAATCATAATCCGAGCATTGGGCAGGGCGAGGCGCTTACCTTTGCTGCCCGCACAGAGCAAAAAGGCGCCCATCGAAGCAGCAAGACCCACACAGATGGTTACAACTTCTGATTTAATATGGCGAATCGTATCAAAGATCGCTAGGCCCGCCGTAACGGAACCACCAGGTGAGTTGATGTAAAGATAAATCGGTTTGGTGGAATCTTCCGAATCCAGATAAAGCATCACTGCAATGATTTGGTTGGCCAGGCCATCATTAATGCCCCGACCGAGGAAAATGATGCGCTCTCGATAGAGGCGATCGTAAATGTTGATCCAGTCACTATAGGGCTGACCAGGTAATTTGTAGGGAACTCTAGGAACACCAATGGGCATGATTTTGTTGGGGGAGATTTGAACAAAGATTGGTGGGCAATGCCCACCCTACGGCAGCAAAATTCTCTGGTTAGAGACTGCTTGGTACGGGTGCGGGTAAATCTTTGGTGCTATCCAAGATCTTGTCAATTAGGCCATAGTCTTTAGCCTGTTCCGGAGTCATATAAAACATGCGATCGGTGTCTTTCTCCAGTTGTTCAACCGATTGCCCTGTATTTTTAGCAAAGATTTGGAGAACCGCTTGCTTATTAGCAATAACCTCCTTCGCACGAATTTGGATATCGGAAGCCTGACCCTGAGCACCTTGGCGGGGCTGATGCATAATGATGCTGGCGTGAGGTAGGCTGGCGCGGAAGCCTTTGGTGCCAGAGGAAAGGATCATTGCTGCGGTTCCCATCGCTTGCCCCAGACAAATTGTGTAAATTGGTGGCTTGATATAATTCATCGTGTCGCAAATGGCAAAGGCTTCAGTTTCGAAGCCAATGGAGTCGCCACCATACCAGGATGTGCCAGTGGAGTTGATGTACATGTAGATAGGCTTGTCGGGATCATCAAATTGCAGGAAGAGCAATTGAGCAATGATCAGTTCCGTAACATCCACACCCAACTGGTTTTTATATTCGTCTGAAGAAACGAGGGGCAACCCCAGATAAACAATTCGCTCCTTGAGGAGCAAAGAGGGAAGATCTGGTGGTGGGGTGCGTGTGTAAGCATCCCCACGATAGGGTGCTTGTACAGCTTGAATCGGTGAGTTCATTGCAACAGGTTTGAGGGTGGAGTGTAGTTCACCATTCCCCCACAGGGGAGAAGGTATGAACACAATGGGCAGCTTGCCATTGTGAACGGAAACACATTCAGACATCTACTGTTTTGTGCTTGAGCAGAAGCAGCGGGTCTTTAGGGGATTTTAGCCTATTTGACTTAGCGATCGCGCCCCTCGCCCTGAATACCCTTTATTTGAGCGATCCCAAACTCATTGTTTTAGCGGAACAAGGGGAGATACTCGACCAAGCTTGACGTTGGGATCAGGCAACTCCTAAGTTGTGAGGGATTATTGCTGTGCTTGCGATCGCCCCCTTATGACTCTCACACCCAAAACAATAAGCAATCCAGATTGGTCTTGGCCCTACTGGCCACTCGTGCCCATTTACCCGTACGGTCAGCGTCGCACTCGACGAGTGGAAGTAATTCCTGAGCAGCTATGGCTTTTTGAGCAAGTGCAGGGCATTTTTTATGTCGTTGTGCCGATCCGGATGACAGTGGTCAAATTAGCGACGGGGGGCTTGCTCGTGTATGCCCCCGTGGCGCTCACCCCAGAATGTTTACGTTTGCTGCAAGAAATCATTAATCAGCATGGCACGGTTAAACACATCATCTTACCGACCATTTCCGGGGTTGAGCATAAAGTTCCAGTCGCTCCCTTTGCCCGCCAGTTCCCCAAAGCGCAAGTTTGGGTCACGCCAGGTCATTGGAGCTTCCCGCTCAATTTGCCCCTGACTTGGCTAGGCTTGCCCCCAAGACGCACCCAGGTTTTACCCGCCGATAGTACCCAAACTCCGTTTGGGAAAGAGTTTGACTATGCCATTCTTGGCCCGTTGAATTTGGGCTTGGGAAAATTTGGTGAAACCGTGTTTTTCCATCGGCGATCGCGCAGCCTCTTGGTAACTGATGTTGTGCTCTCAGTTTCTGAAATACCGCCTGAAGTGGTGCAACTTGACCCTTATCCGTTGCTGTTTCACGCCAGAGACGAACCCACTGACGCCATACGAGATTTACCGGGATACCGCACCAAGGGTTGGCAACGAATTTGTTTGTTTGCCCTCTATTTCCGGCCGAGCACCCTAGAAACTATCGATTTGCCACAGGCGTGGCAGGCGGCTAAAGGTGCACTTGATCGCTCAGCCAAAGCCTATTGGGGTCTATATCCATTTGACTGGGCGATAGATTGGCAAGCCTCATTTCAAGCATTACACCAAAACGGACGCCTCCAAGTTGCGCCCATTTTGCAACAGCTTATTCTGAACCGCGATCCTGCCGCTGTGCGTCAATGGTGCGATCGCGTCGCTCAATGGAATTTTAAGCAAATTATTCCTTGCCATTTCACTGCGCCGATTGCCGTCGAAGGCACGGAATTTCAGCAGGCCTTTACATTTCTACATCAAAAAGATGTCCAAGCTCCATCTCTTGCCCGACAAGATAGTGCTGTATTGAGTGCGATTGATGCAGAACTAATAAAGCGAAAAATTACGCCACCGCCCAATATGTCTAGCTTCTAGCTATTCTCTCTTATATACCTATGCCTGTTTTGCAATCAGAGTAGAACAACTTTAATTCTTTACCTGCTTTACAAAAAAACACAAAATTGCATTTCCCCGCAATAAAGACAGCCAAAATCACCAAAAATGCGAAGCTGGGCTTTAAGATCGAGGGAGGGGGTAGCAAATTCCTGGGTTGATTGCGGTGATCCCCGCCCTGTCTCCTCAGAATTTGTTTATCGGTTTATCCTGGCTTATTCCACTGTAGAAATTAGTCTATTTCGCCATTCTTCGATTAGCATTTTCTTCATTCAATGAAAAACAATGTTAGCAAAAGAGTGCTGAAATAGCTTTGTATGGATATATCTGATACACGATGGAATCGCTTTGGTATCCCTCTTTTGAAATCACACAATTCTTTTTAAAGAGTGTTTGGGGGATTGTTTTGACACTACACCTTTTCGCTGACATAAGCTTCACATCACACAATTTTACCCAACAGGTTCTTTCTTGCGTATTTATTCCCCTAAGTTTAGGGTTGATGGGTGTTGTAATGGGCCTATGGCAAAAGCTGCATAGTCAGTCCGATGAGCTTGGGGCGTTGCGCCAGAAAGTCAAGCGATCGCAACCTCATGATTCGCTCCTTGAGCAGTTTTTTCACCAGTCTCTTGATTTACTCTGTGTTGCCAATTTTCAAGGCTACTTAATCCAAATTAATCCTGCCTGGGTCAAAACATTAGGTTACTCTTCAGAGCAATTGTGTCAAACACCGTTTTTGACATTTGTTCATCCCGATGACCACGCCAAAACCCAGGCTGAATTTGAGCAGCTCAAAGCAGGACAACCCACAATTCACTTTGAAAATCGCTATCGCCATCAAGAGGGGCATTATCTCACCTTCGCTTGGATGGCTTGGCCGTGTTTTGAGACCCAAACTATCCAGGCAATTGCTCGGGATGTGACGACACAGAAGCAGCAGCAACAACGATTTTTAGAAACGCTGCCCGACTTGATCTTTCATGTCGATCGCCAAGGCCGTATCCTCAGCTATAAGCCCTCCAAGGTGCTGAAAACCCATGTCCCTCCCACAGAATTTCTTGGCAAGACCGTGACTGATGTGATGCCCGAGGCTGTCAGTTCTGTTTTGCTACAGGGTATTGAGCAAACGCTTAAAACACAGACCCTGCAAACAGTTGAATATCAACTAACGCAGACGGTGGAGAGTCAGGTCAAATCCCATGACTATGAAGCACGGTTGGTCTATTACTGTGAAGATGAGGTGCTGGCAGTGGTGCGGGATATTACTGCCACTAAGCAGATCCGGCGCGATCGCCTCCAAACTCAAACACAGTTGCAGGCGCGAATTCAACAGCAAGCAGCGGTGGCACAAATGGGTCAAGCCGCCCTCTCCTGTTCTGGGCTTGACTCTTTCATGACCCAAGTCTGCGAACAGTTGTGCCATGTTTTAACAGTGGACTATGCTCAGATTTTAGAACTCTTGCCCAACGGTCAAGCCTTACTACTACGAGCCGGTGCGGGTTGGCGAGATGGCTTAGTGGGCAATGCCACAATTACCGCTGGCCGTTATTCCCAAGCGGGTTATACCTTGCTTTTGGCAGAACCTGTTGTGGTTGAGGATTTACGAACAGAAACTCGCTTTAGCGGTACATCAATGCTCCACAATCACCGAGTTGTGGCGGGTGTCAGTGTGATTATTCCAGGCTCGGACAATGAACCGTTTGGGGTCTTAGCCGCCCATGCTTGTCAAGAGCGCTCTTTCACCCAGGATGATATTAATTTTTTGCAAGCGGTGGCCCATGTGCTGGCCACAGCGATCGCCCGTCAGGCAGCCGATGAACGGTTGCGGGTGCTCGAACGAGCAGTGGAAGCTTCAAAAAATGGCATCATCCTGACTGATGCGACCCAGTATGATAATCCAGTTGTCTATGTCAACCCTGCTTTTGAAGCCATGACAGGCTATAGCGCGGCTGAAATGATCGGTCAAAATTGTCGTATTTTACAAGGCTCAGAGACGGATTTAGCCGAACTGAAGCGTCTGCGTCAAGCAATTGATGAAGTACAAGATTGCTCCGTTAAGCTCCGCAACTATCGGAAAGATGGCACAGCCTTCTGGAACGAACTTTATGTTGCGCCTATTTTTAGCGAGCGTGGGCATCTCACTCATTTTGTTGGCATCCAAAACGATATTACCCAACGCTACCAAGCGGAACTTGCCCTGCAAGCCAGTGAAGAAAAATATCGTCGGATTGTCGAAACCACCACTGAAGGCATTTGGATTGTCAACCAATCAGGGCAAACTAGCTTTGTCAATCAGCAGATGGCCCAGATGTTGGGCTATAGCCCTAAGGCAATGCTGGGCAAAACCTTTTTGGATTTTATGGAGGAGGCGGATCAAATTCGGGCTTGCCAAGAATTGGCCCAGCCCCTGACTGATCCCCCCCAGAGCTACCACGATTTGTGCTTCCATTGCCAGAATGGCCAAGCCCTTTGGGCTCGGCTCTCGGTTTCGGCGCTGTTTGAGGATGATCAGACCTATATTGGGGCGTTGGCAATGGTCACGAATATTACCGATCGCAAACAGGCAGAAGATCAGCTTGAATACCAAGCCTTCTATGATTCTCTGACCGCACTCCCCAACCGGAACCTCTTTTTGGAAACCCTATATCAAGCGATGCAACAAGCCCAAGTTGATTCAGCTAAACGGTTTGCGGTGGGTTTTCTAGATTTAGACAACTTCAAAATGGTCAATGATGGTTTGGGTCATGCGGCGGGAGATAAGCTCCTAGTGGCGATCGCTTACCGTTTGCGGCAATGTCTCCGACCGCAAGATATGCTGGCACGTCTTGGGGGGGATGAATTTGCAATTCTGCTGGCTGATTTGGCCGCTGATGACCAAAGCAGCGAATCTGCTTACGCTGACTTGGCGTTGATTATGCAAACCATCCATCAGTCCTTCAATTCGCCGTTTCAGTTTGGGGACTATGAAATTGTGTCCAGCATTAGTCTGGGGATTGCGATTTATGAGCCGACCTATACCATGCCGGAAGAACTGTTGCGGGATGCGGATACGGCGATGTATCGCGCGAAGAGCCAAGGCAAAGGTCAATATGCCATCTTTGACCAACAAATGCGTCAAGAGGTGCTCGACCATCTGTATCTTGAGCATGAACTGCGCAAAGCAATTGACAATCAAGAATTTGCGCTCTATTACCAACCGATTGTTAGTTTACAATCAGGTCATCTTGATGGGTTTGAGGCGCTTATTCGTTGGTTCCACCCTGAGCATGGGCTGATCCGTCCTGATCAGTTTATTCCCATCGCAGAGGAAACGGGTTTGATTTTGGCGATCGGGGAATGGGTTCTCCGAGCGGCGTTTGAGCAGATGACCCAGTGGTATCAGCAGGATCCTCGTGTTGAATCCCTCACACTGAATATTAATCTTTCCACCCAGCAGTTTGCCCAATCTTCCTTGGTCTCGCAACTCGAAAGCTATTTAGCCCGCACCCCTCTACCCGCTCGTTGCTTCAAGCTTGAAATTACCGAAAGCGTGGTGATGGAAGAGGCTCAAACCGCTGAGCGTATCCTGAAACAGCTCAAAGAAAAGGGCTTTCAACTCTGCATTGATGATTTTGGAACCGGGTATTCTTCCTTAAGTTATTTGCACCGTTTTCCGGTTGATACGCTCAAAGTCGATCGCTCTTTTGTCCAGCGTCTGGAAACCCATTATGAGGATGCTCAAATCACCCAGGCGATCGTGGCGTTGGCCCATAATCTGAAGATGAATGTGGTGGCTGAAGGGATTGAGCGCCTTGAGCAGATTAAGTATTTACAGCCCTTGGGATGTGAGCAAGGCCAAGGGTTTTTCTTCGCCAAACCGTTCCCGGCAGAGGTTGCGGCGCAACTGATTGCTGATTCTGATCAATTACCTTGGCAACAGTTTTTTGTGGAGAGTTAGAGGGGTTTAAACCGTTTGATAGGTATTTTTTTTAGGCCATGTTAGTAGAGGAATAATTGAGTTGATAAATGTGTGACCTTTGACCGTGCGTAACGAACCAAAGGTGCTCATAAAAAATACAAATATTTGGTGTGTTGTGGCAATATCAACATCATCAAATTTATCCCAAGAATCCTTGCGATCTAACACACTCTATACAACTGTTGCCTCTCAGATGTATCCCCACATTACCATCAGGGAATTCCGAAAAAGTTGTAAATTTCCTGTAGTCTTAGCTTGACAACCGTTGTTCAGAGCAGCGAGACAACGCTTTTCCGGAACCACCATGCCCAACTCAGAACACACTGACCCGATCTATATCCTTGGTGCAGGGCCAGCCGGACTGGCAGCAGCCTATATCCTTGCCCAAGCCGAGCGCCCCGTGGTGGTGGTAGAACGAGACGATCGCGTCGGTGGACTCGCTAAAAGCATTGAATACCAAGGCTTTATTCTGGACTACGGACCCCATCGCTTCTACACCAAACTAGGGCCAGTGTTGCGCCTTTGGCATGATGTGCTGGGTGATGAACAGGTAACGGTCGATCGCCTCACCCGGATTTATTATCAGCGTAAATATTTCAGCTATCCGATTCAGGCCATGGAAACCCTGAAAACGCTGGGTTTGGTTGAAAGTATGCGGATCATTGTCTCCTACTTCCAAAGTCGTTTGTTTCCTAACCACAACCCGGAGAACTTTGCTGAATGGGTGCAAGCACGGTTCGGGCGACGGCTGTTTGAGATTTTTTTTGAAGCCTACACCGAAAAGCTGTGGGGGATTCCCTGCACTGAGATCAGTGCCGATTGGGCCGCCCAACGGATCAAAAGCCTGTCGCTGCTCAAAGCCATGAAAACTGCTCTACTCGGCAACGATGGCAAAGTCAAAACTCTAATTAATCAGTTTCAGTTCCCCCGGTTGGGATCAGGTCAGCTCTACGACCGAATTCAAGCACGTCTTGAAGCAGACGGACATCCGGTGTTAGTCAACACTGAAGTGGTGGGGGTGTGCTGCGAGGAGGGTATTGCCCGACAGGTGGTGCTGCGCGATCGCACCACAGGAGCTGAGTCTGTAGCGAATTGTAGTGGGGTGCTCTCATCTGTCCCCTTGACGATGCTGCTGACCCAGATGATCTCGCCACCGCCACCAGAACCTGTCCAGGCTCAGGCGCGATCGCTCCGTTTTCGGAATACCGTCTTGGTCTATGTCATGGTCGAGGGCAGCAACCTCTTTCCGGACAATTGGCTCTATATTCATGAACCGGGGATTAATTTGGGACGAGTGACAAACTTCACCAATTGGTCGCCAGATATGCTGCCCAACGACCACCAAACCCCCCTCTGCTGTGAATATTGGGCGAATTTTGAGGATGAGTTATGGTCAATGGCAGAGGCGGAGCTTGTTGCGTTAGCTGAGCGAGACTTACGCCAGATTGGCCTGCTTAAAAATGAACCTGTTTCGGGTGGGTTTGCGGTTAAGCTTCCCCGAACCTATCCGATTTATGCGGGGAATTATAAAACTGCTTTGGCAACGATTCAAAACTATGTCGCAACGATCCCTAATTTGCAGCTTATCGGCCGCTATGGTTCGTTTAAATACAATAACCAAGATCATAGTTTGTTGATGGGGATTTTATCTGCGGAGAATATTCTCACCCCCGGCAAACATGATCTCTGGAACGTTAATTCTGATAGTGAATATGTAGAGGAAGCAAATGCTGATTCGACGACAACTGCAGCAGAAGAACAGCGGCGATCGCGCCGTCAAGACCTCCTCAAAACCCTCAATCAGTTCAAAAAATATATCTTCACTGCTGGTTCGGCGACAGTTGTTGATGTGACGATTTTTATTGCACTGACCCAAGCGGGCTGGTCAGCTATTTCTGCAATTTGTTTAAGCTATTTTATTGGTATATCCGTCAATTTTGTGTTGACCCGCCGTTTTGTCTTTAATGTCTATTGGGACAATTGGCTACTGCAATATCTCATCTTTTCGACGGTAGCACTCAATGGTCTACTGTCTAATTTAGGGTTATTACAAATTTTGATCAACGAAGTACAACTCACTCCCATTTGGGCTCGTTGCTTAAGTGCCGCCGCTATTGCAATCTTGAGCTTTTTGGGGCATAAGTTTTACTCCTTTGCCTTGCGATCGCCCAAGCCGTTCAACCGACCCACTTATCCCCCGTTGGGTCACTACAGTGACATTTAAGCCCTATTCAATTTGCCAAGACTCAGGGCCCATGAAACAATTGAGACCAAGCTGTTAACTTGCTGCCTGATTAACTTATGTCTCAAACTGTCTGGATCGCTCGCCACGGTAATCGGATCGACTTTGTCAATCCGGACTGGTTTCTCACCGCCCAGCGCCGTTATGATCCCCATCTTTCAGAAGATGGCGTGGTTCAAGCCCAGGAACTTGCTCAGCGTCTGGCAAAGGAACCCATTGAACATATTTTTGTCTCGCCTTTTCTGCGAACGGTGCAAACCGCCCATGAAATTGCCAAGGTGTTACATTTACCTTTAAAGCTCGAACCGGGTTTAAGTGAGTGGCTCAATCCAGAATGGATGGATGCAATGCCTGAGCGGTTGCCAGCGGGAATCTTGGCTCAGGATTACCCGATTATCGATCTTAATTATCAACCTTGTTTGACACCCACCTATCCAGAAACTCGTGAGGAAATGGTGGCCCGAGCAGGTGAGACGGCACGGCAGCTGATTACTCGCTATACAGGTAATTTACTTTTTGTCGGCCATGGTGCTTCAGTGGTGGGATCAGCTTGGGGCATTTTGGGCGATCGCCCGAAAATTCACGCCTCGCTTTGCTGTTTGGTGCAGCTTAATCACATGACCCACGGCTGGGATCTTAAATTGGACGGCAGTGATGTGTCGTATCTATCTCGGCCGCAAGCAAAGATTCGCTTGGTTTAGATAGATAGAACCTTATCATTCTCCAAAAAGACCCCTGATGCGATCGCATCAGGGGTCTCATCAATTTCAAGCGACTTGTTAAAATCCAGTCAGCACTTATAAGAATGTAAAAATTACTTGCGACGCAAACCTAAGGTTCCTGCACCCGCGATCGCCAACAGACTCAACAGAGCGGTGGGTTCAGGCACTTCTTTTTCCGGTGGTTTGGGATCATCCCCACCAAGTGTAACGCCACGTACAGCGATGAAAGCGTCGTTATAGTCCCAGTCGGGAAGTTCACTAGCGCTAATCGCATTAACAATATCACCTGCTTGGTATCCAGCTTCCATTAACGCTGGAATATCTTCAAAGCCCAAGAACAGCCAATCTTCACCCTCAATCACTTCGGAGTAGGCGACGATATGCTGATTGCCTGCAACATTCTGGCTTTCGTCAGAACCCAGAATGAAACCCTCATTACTGGGGTCATCCCACCAGCCTTTCGTCCAAAGGCTAAAGTCAATTAAGTCGCCGACATTTGTATTGACAGAAAAACCTTCACCCACAGCAACCTGCTGAGCACTGTCATCCACCCGACGACCATCAAACGCGAGCTGATTTGCCTCACCGTTGATACCGTACAAGATGCGATCGGCAAAAAGCGCCAATGCACCATCCTTGTCGGCGAAGAAAATATCGATAGAATCGCCCGTTGCGGTTGCATTTTCCAGCTTGTGATCCGCTGCATCAGCGACAGGAACACGCTCGTCTTGGATGTAGCCGAGGGCAGCGTTATAGGCACCGGTATAGGACTGGAGGGTTGCGGCTTGGGCAGGGATACCACACAGCACGGCGGAACTTGCGGCGGCTACTGCGACTAATCCAGTGAAGAGTTTGGTTTGCATCGTTCTGACAGTTGGTAATGAGTTGGTTCGCTTGAATTGATAACTGTGGGTGTCCCTGATTTGTCTTGAGCCTAAATCCCCAACGCTAGAGGAAAAGTGATGTTGGGTTTAGTGATTTGTAGACGCTTGTTCTGGCGCTTCTGCCCAGTTATCTTTATCAAACCGAAATATTTAGCTTCTGTCGAGTGCTTCTTAGGAGCTTCACCAACTCTTTACAAAAACTGACTTGATTGTTTTTTCTCGGTAAAGGAAAAGCCGATCGCTAGGAGCTGTCGTTATTTAGAATCCAAGCTCTTGCGGTGACTGACTTATCGCCCCTTTTCTGTTTTTAGGATCGGGCGCTCTATCTCTTGTCCCATCAGACTTCTGATGTTAATTGACGACACGCCCTACAATGACGACTGTTGTTTACTTTGCCGTTTCAGGGATGACGATCGCGCCCCCTCCATCCTTTACTGTTCCCTGCTTTGACTTTATCACGCCAACGCCAGAAGCAATGGAGCAGAACCCGACCAAGCTATTACAAGGTCTTCAGAACCTAGGTGAGCGACAACTCTTGACACTCAAAGTGCCTGAAAGCCTAGGCGGGCAAGGATTAGGGCGGAGTGATTATTTTGCTTTTCAACGGGCGCTGACCTGCCATAGCGGTACATTAGCCTTTACCCAAACCCAGCATCAAACGGCTGCGGTGTTTATTGCCAACGGTGAGAATGATGCACTCAAGGCTGAATATTTATCGGCGATGACCAGCGGTAAACAACTTGTGGGTGTTGGTTATTCACATCTGCGGCGGCCAGGACTCCCCAGCCTAACTGCGATCCCCAGCGATCGCGGCTATCACCTTAACGGCACAATTCCTTGGATTACAGGCTGGGGCATTTTCCAGACGGCGGTGATTGCTGCCACATTACCCGATGGGTATACGGTTTGGGGGCTGTTGCCGCTGCAAAACACAGCACAAGTGCAGTTTTCTGATCCCCTCCCTTTGGCCGCCATGTCTGCCACCCAAACCGTTACCGCTACATTGCAAGCCTATGAACTCCAGCGCGATCGCGTTTTGGGCATTCAACCACCGGGCTGGATTAACCACAAAGACCTCACAGGGGTACTCAATGCGTCTGCCTTTAGCTTAGGAGCAGCCCAGGCCGCATTGGCGATCGTGCAAGCCGCAAGCGATCGCTACCCAGATTTGGCTCCTGCTGCGCAAGATCTTAGCCATCAATTCAAAGATGTGCAGCAGGCAATTGACACTGCGCTTGACATTCCAGATCTTGCCTTTGAGCGCCAAGTAGAACTGCGAGGGGCAGCGATCGCCCTGGCTGGCCGCTGTGCCCAAGCCGCCATTACGGTTTCAAGAGGTGGAGCTAACCAGCTTAGTCATGCAGCGGGCCGGATCTATCGGGAAGTTTTGGTCTTTACAGTCTCGGGGCAAACCCCAGCCGTGTTAGGTGCGACTCTGACCCAGATTGCCCAGAGCCACAATCCGGCAACCGCAATGGGGTATCGTGGTTAGAGCCATTTGCTTGCCTTGGATTTCCCTCTATGTCTCGCGCTAAAGCCCTGCAATTTTATATCCTGACGCGTCTACTGCTTGCGCCGTTGATGCTGTGGACAATTGTCACGATTGTGTTTTTGTTATTGCGGGCGACACCAGGTGATCCAGCCGATGCAATTTTAGGCAATCGCGCTCCGGAAGCAGCAAAGGCAGCTCTACGAGAGCAGTTGGGTCTTTCTAAGCCCTTTATCTTCCAATATTTAGATTATTTGTTACGTCTACTGCGTCTAGATCTAGGCACATCCCTGACCAGTCGGGGACTGCCCGTGTGGGACGTGATTCGGGATCACTTTCCGGCTACGGTGGAGCTAACGGTATTTGGCATGGCAGTGGCAGTCGTCCTGGGCGTAAGTATTGGCATGTTTGCTGCCTCACGACCCAACACAATTTGGGATGCAGGCGGGCGTCTGTTTGGCATCATCACCTATTCGTTACCGCTGTTTTGGATGGGTATGGTATTTCAGCTTATTTTTGCGGTACAGCTTAAGTGGTTCCCGCTGGGAACGCGTTTTCCGATCGCGGTTACACCCCCCGCTCAGCTCACAGGTCTTTATACCTTTGATAGCCTGCTCACAGGCAACTGGCTAGGGTTAATCACTGCATTGCATTATCTGGCATTGCCTTGTTTATCTTTGGGTTTGTTATTGAGTGGAATTTTTGAGCGGATTGTCCGGGTTAACCTCAAGCAAACGTTGCGATCGGACTATGTAGAAGCCGCTCGTGCTCGGGGAATTCCAGAGCGGAAGATCTTAGTTTCCCATGCTCTGAAAAATGCCATGATTCCGGTGATCACGGTTTTAGGATTAACATTCGCGGCGCTCTTAGGTGGAGCAGTCCTGACAGAAGTTACCTTTTCTTGGCCAGGGTTAGGGAATCGGCTCTATGAGGCAATTTTGTTGCGCGATTATCCTACAGTGCAGGGCATTATGGTCTTTTTTGGGGTGATTGTAGTGATAGCAAGTTTGCTGATTGATCTAGCAAATGCCTACATTGACCCCCGAATTCGGTATTGAATTTATTGGCCTTGGTTCCAACTCTCTGGCATCTCGAAAAGACAAATTGATTCAGGTTGAACTGGACAGATTTGATCTTGTATCGGATTGTCAAATACTGTTACTACTTTCAAGTTGGCCAATGTGGACAGAGGAGAAATATCTGAAATCCGGTTATTATGTAACTCAAGAACTTGAAGAGCAGGGAGATTAGAGAGAAATGATATATCTTCAATTTGATTTTTGGATAAGCTCAAAATTCCCAATGTTTCAAGGAAACGAATTGAATTAATACTCTTGATGAGATTATCCCCCAAAGCAAGCGTTTTTAAAAGCTCTAGACTCTCTAAGGAATCGATGTTTTCGATCGCGTTACTATTTAGAAAAAGTTTTTCAAGATTAGTGAGAGATGACAAAGCTGTTATGTCTTTTACTTTATTCTCATAGAGCGCAAGAATCTTTAAGTTCACCAAATTCCTTAAAGAGCTGATATCTTCTATATTATTGGCTTCTAGCCAGAGAGTTTCCAGGTTCTGTAGATAGGATAAAACAGATACATCTTCAATATTATTGTTAGATAAAACAAGTGACTTTAGATCTGTCAAATATCGCAGAAAACTCAAATCCTGGATATTGTTGCCGACCAAGAAAAGCTCCTCAAGCTTCAATAACTTCTCCAGAGGAGTATAATCTTGAACCAGATTGTGGGTTAGAGAAAGATACTGGAGGTTTTGAAGAGAACTTAAAGGCTGAATATCTTCAACCTGATTGCCGCTTAAGTTCAAATCTTCTAGATTGCTGAGTGCGCCGATGGGAGCAACATTTTCTATCTCTTTCCTGACCAATGCTAGATCTGTCAGGCTGTGTAGCGCCTTATCTGCATCCTCACAATTTTCAGTCCCAACCTCTTCCAACAAGACATCAATTGTATGTTGAGCATCAGGTGTTAGCTCCTCTTGATGATTGCACCAATCAGCAAAGCGCTCAAAAGTATGGGCTTCGACTGATGCAGAGACAAAAAGTTCACCCACTGTGAAGATAGAACAAACAGCAATTAGAGATAGGTAAACGTACCTTTTGACAGAGAGATATACCATTGCTTTTCAAGTTCTTAACCACCCCCAAAGGGTAGTATCTTCTTCTTGACCGCAGCGGTGGCGCGATCGATGATCGCGGAATATTTCAACTGCCCACATAAAATTTGGCTTAGGAGCTTAACCGCGACTGGCTGCTTGACGCCAACCTTGTAGCCAATCTTGGGGAACTGATAAAAAATTCCCGCTAAGCGCTGGGCCCAAGCCATATCATCACCCCAAACCGCTTGCATTACTTGGCTATATTGAGCGATCGCCTCTTCATTACCTGCCAATGCCGCTGCCACTGCCTCCGCTGCCTTCACACCGCTCAAAAGTGCTGGGCGTGTCCCTTCGGCCAGCAGGGGATCAGCGAGGCCCGCCGCATCACCTGCCAACACAGCATTCTGACTATGTAAATCTTGTTGACCCGACCACAGCGCGATCGCCACAACCTGCACTACTAAATCAGGCTGGTTCGCATAATTACGGAGCCATTTCACCAAGTCTGCCTCCTTGGCTTTCCCTTTGATGATTGCCGCATTCAACATCGCTCCATCCGCCTGAGGAAACTGCCAAATAAACCCATTCTTGACTATGCCAAAGTCAAACGCTGCTTGACTGGGGTTAGCGGGCACTCCGGATAAATGGGCAGTGGCCGCTAGGGTAATTTGGAGAGGGTTAAAGCCCAACTGCTGTCGTGCTACGCCGTTCACCCCATCCGCCGCGATAAGATAAGGCGCTGAAAAATCGCCTTGGTTGGTTTGAACCTGCCATGTGCAATCACTGAATTGGAGGGTCTGAACTTCAGTTTCGGTTTGCACCTGTGCCCCGGCTGCGATCGCTTGCTCCAGCAAAAAAGCGTCAAACACATCTCGTTTGACCATCCACATTGGCTCGGTTGTGAGGTTCGCTTGAACGCGATCGCCCTGCTGCCAGGTAAATACCACCTCATTAACCGTAGTTGAAATGGCAGGAGTAAAATCAAAGTCAAACCATTCAGACACCGCAGGTGAGATACCACCACCACAAGGACGAGTTCTAGGCCAAACTGACTTCTCCAACACTACAACATTGTGACCCCGCTTAGCGAGATGATAAGCGGCTGCTCCCCCAGCAGGGCCAGCACCAATGATCAGACAGTCACAATTCTGCATTCGTTTTGATTTCCTTATACGACGATTGTGCAGGAGAGAGCGTCAAACCCTCCCCTACACATTAATTGATTCAATCAATAAGCCAACGAACTAACAATGCGTTAAATCGTCATGATGTCCTTCTCTTTAGCGGCGAGAATTTCATCAACTTTGGCGGTGTATTTATTGGTGAGCTTTTGGATCTGCTCTTGCAAATCGCGGGACTCATCTTCGGAAATTTCGGAATTTTTTTCTTCCTTGCGGACGCTATCGACTGCATCTCGGCGAATATTACGAACTGAAACCTTGCCGTCCTCGGCGAGGCCTTTGACCTGCTTAACCAATTCTTTCCGGCGCTCCTTGGTCAACGGTGGAATATTGAGGCGAATCACCTTCCCATCATTATTCGGGGTCAAGCCAATATCCGAAAGGCTGATGGCCTTCTCGATCGCGCCCATCCCGCTGGGATCATAGGGCTGAATCAAAATCATCGTTGGTTCGGGTGTAGAAATCCCCGCGATCGCCTTAAGGGGAGTCGGCGAACCGTAATAATCGACTTCCACACGATCGAGCAGTGCTGCATTTGCCCGACCTGTGCGCACGGTGTTGAAATCGCGCTGGGTGGACTCGATCGCCTTTTGCATCTTGGCTTCAACATCATTTAACTTCACAGGAACCTCCTACGATTGTGCCAATAGATTCGCCTTTGACCGAGCGGATAATATTCCCACGCACGGAAAGGTCAAAGACAACGATGGGAATGTTGTTTTCTTTGCACAGAGCGATCGCTGTACCATCCATCACCCGTAGGTCTTTGCTCAGGACATGGCTATAGGTCAAGCTGGTGTAGCGGTGAGCATCAGGATTAGTTTTCGGGTCAGCATCGTAGACGCCATCCACTTTAGTGGCCTTAAAAATCACATCGGCATCAATCTCCGCAGCGCGAAGGGCAGCCGTAGTATCAGTTGTGAAAAACGGGTTCCCTGAACCTGCCCCAAAAATCACGACCCGGCCTTTTTCGAGATGACGAATCGCCCGTCGCCGAATGTAAGGTTCGGCTACCTCTTGCATGGCGATCGCGGTTTGGACTCGGGTGGGAATATCAATTTGCTCAAGGGCATCTTGGAGCGTGATTGCATTCATTACGGTTGCCAGCATCCCGACATAGTCAGCGGTGGCTCGTTCCATGCCTGCCGCTGAAGCCTTAACACCCCGGAAAATATTACCGCCACCGACGACGATCGCCACCTGAGTCCCGATTTTAAGAACATCAGCAATCTCTTGCGCGATGTCGGCGACGACCTTGGGATCAATGCCGTAGCCGAGGTTGCCCATCAAGGCTTCACCGCTTAGTTTGAGTAAGACCCGTTGGTACGCCATTGGTGCTTATTGCGAGTGAGTGATTAATCGCTGTTTTTGCCTCAATTACCATAGCAGGTTTTTGGCAGTTCCTTGGCTGGAATGAGCAAGTTAGAATACTCCTTGAAGAATCGGTATCCAAGGCAGGTGGGACGCTCATGTGAAGAGGACAGAGGCTCTAGCATCACCATTGGAATTCCCTGTAGAGATCCACGGGTCGGCGTAGAAAGGCAGCGCGATGGAATCTATCGGCACAATTGCAGCCCAAGTTCTTCATACTGGAATTATGGTTTCCATCATTAAACAGAACTACTGTATTCAGGGTGACTTCGGAATGGATTTTGGAAAATCTTATAATCCGTGAGCGACAATGACGGTAATAAAACACGTTCAACTTCTTGGGTATAGCTTTCTGACCTGGCTTACCTTCTACCTAATTGGTCTACCGGACTATTACCAAGGCTGGTACTTGTGGGCAAAGGTCGTGATTTGTATCTTGGTCACTCTTATCTACATCCCTACAACATCATGGACATTGCAACGGTATTGGACTGATGGCAAGCATCTGACCAATTCATTGTGGCTCGCGCTTTACTTGACGTTGCCGTTATTCACCTATGACTATTTCCTGCTAGCCGTCTACAAAGGATTGGGCATCGCTTTTGTGATTCCCTATTGGTATCTAACGTTTTTTTATTTTTCTTTTTGGCTTCAATTTCCGCTGATCGGCTGGTGGCTCGAAAGAGAGGACAATAGTGTGGCGATCGCATCTGCTGAATAAACAAAGCTCAAGGCGACACGATGACCTTCCCTACGGTTTGGTGATTTTGGATTGTGCAGAAGATCGTGATCGCCCAGTTAAACCCGTAATAATGTGGGTCGATCGCGGGTTGCCACAATCCGTCGACAGCCCGACTCTGGCAGTGCCCATTGATAATGTCGTTCTTCTGGCTTGCCCCAACATAAGCCCAGATAAACCTCCGTTAACGCCGCATCCACCTCCGCCCATTCCGCTTCACCAATAAACATTTCCACTAGCTCTGGCGAGAGGATTTGTTGTTCCTTACCCATCAACCAAAGCTTTAGACCTGGTGTGGTCTCACGCCAAAATGCCACCACATCAGCCTTAGCTGCCTGAAGTGCTTGCTTGTCTGAGTCGATCGCCACCAATTGATTATGCAACTCTGGGAAACGCACAGTCTCGCCCTGAAACTGGCAAGTCCGCCAAATTAGACCAGACACCTGATGCTCTTGTTGATAGTGATGAATTTGCTCCCGGAATTCTCGATAGGCATAGACCCGACCAATTTTGTCATGCCCCAGCGCCAATGATAATACTGGGTCGTTAAAGCGCTCTTCGGCCGAGAGCAATACTCGCTGGCCCTGACAACTGGCCCGCATTTCTTTTTCCAGGATGTCAATTAATTGCTGTGTGGAATAGGCCATCGGAGGTCAATACCTTACTTTCCCTGAATGATAGCGTTGAACTTTTCCAGTGAAGCAATACTTTGTCTTCATTTAGGATGGGATGGAGCGCTGGAGCAACACAAACCCCTCCGGATGGGGCATAGCAGGATGTTGACCCACGGGCACGATTCTAACTTGCTCAAAGCCTTGAGCTTTATAAAAGACGATCGCCCCCGTCTTCGCAGCCCAAGACATCAGACTCAATATAGAGCGTCCCGCTGCCTGACCTCGCGCCTGCGCCCGGTTGAGCAGCTCACGACCAATACCCCGCCGCCGATAGGCTGCATCGACCCAGAGCGTGTCAACATACCAGCTCTTCGGCACCTCAGCATTGAAAAAGTCTGCCAAGGCCGCGAGGCGATCGCGGGGAATCATTGCTTCAAGTTCCGGTGTGGCTTCATTCTGTTCTGAGGCAAAGCTGACCGTCACACCGACAATCTGGTTCTCAACAACCGCCACATCTGCTTGTCGGTAGGATAAAATTCCCTCATCTTCACGAACTTCTTGAGTGAGTAGTTCCAATGGTGTTGTGCCCGGTGGTCGGTTGACTAAGAGTAATCCAAGAAAAAAATCATCCATTAAGGTAGATGAGGAAAAGGAGCAAGTATAAGGTTATTGAATGACATCACTACCCAATCCACTAACGGATTCCCTGAAAAAACTATTGCAAGAGACAGCCAAGCAACTGAGAGGAAGCCAAAGACGCCAATACATGGCGAAAGTGGTCAAAGAACTAGGAGCAGGGGGTCAAAGACGA
>JAAHHN010000105.1 GCA_010672165.1 Spirulina sp. SIO3F2
TCGGCTCAAGGTCTTGAGGTGGTTCACTCTGGTCGGCGTCGGTGGGTTGACCCTCATTGGTTTCGTGGCAATAGCTATTTTCGCCTTGGTCTTGAGTGGGTTCGGGCAGCTCTCTTCCAGGGCTGGCATTTGATTCGCCACGTGGCTTTTTCTTCTAATTCTGAGCCTGTACCCACTATGGCTTCTCGCTCTGGGCATCAGCTTCGCTCTGAACGTCTTGAATTTCAGGTTTACTCTTCTGCCTACTCCCCTGACTGAATCTTTTGTCAGTCAATCAGCGCTCGACCTGTCCTTGTTCCCAATAAGCAGCAGCAATTGCTCCCCAGACTCTAGCTTGCTCAAAAGGAGTGAGTTGGGTTTGGGTAGCTCGCCACACTTGCGTGACAGCTTGGGGCTCATCAAGCTGCCGCACAATCCCCATAAATGCCCATTCCCGATAACTAGCAACCATCAGATCTGGACTTGCCACGCCAGAACAGGAATAAATAGAGTCCACAATCTCCAAAGCGGCAGCGAGTTCAAGTTGGCTCAAGGTTTCGCTGATGTCAATAAGGGCCGAAAACTGTTCATTGCCGCAACTGCCATTGGAGCTGTAGCTCAAGCTGTAATGATCCGCAGCTTGAGCAAGCGCAACTGCTTGTTGGATAAGGATCTCCGCTTCACCGAGCCGTCCGGCATCAATCAACGCTTGGGCGATGGCATTCAATGCTTTAGACCGTTCGAGTCCCGTGCGATAGGGGCCAACATTAATTTGCTCGACCAGTTCCAGAGTGCGATCGCTCAATCCCGCTTGCGCCATATGAATCAGCAGTTCCGAGGAGGGGCTTTCTTTTGCATTTCGTTGCGCTTCGATCGTCTGCTCAAAAAGTTGTTCTGCCCAATTGGGCTGACCTGCTAAGGCCAACTTCAGCGCAAACTCACTGGCTAAATTGCGATCAGACTCATGAATATTGTTAGTAATCTTATTGAATAGTTCTTGTGCCCAGGCTTCCTGTTCAGCCAGACTAAGGTCGTCGGATTGGGTAATGGACATCGACGAGATTTCTGTGTCGATAGCATCTGCAAATCCAGGTAAACCCGCTAAGCCAAGCGCAATAGTTACGATCAAAACGGCTGAAGGTATTTTGAGAGACATGGCTCAGGCTCCGCTAGAAGTGAGGACTCCCAACTTTATCGTTACTTATGTTCTGAATTTTGAATAACCCAAGTTCATATTCCATTATCCAGTTCAACCTGTGACTCCAAATTGGCCTCGATTTTGGCCCGATCGCGCCACACGGGGCGCATTTTGCCAGAGAGATAAAGCGAGAGCTGATCTCCCCGATGGGGTGAATCCGGCTGTGTAGCATTGCCATAGGGTTGAATCACCTGGGCTTGAATCGGATCACTAAACTCGATCGCGGCAGTGTAGCTCTCCCCCGCCACCACCGTAAAGTCTAAATTGTCATTCGGCACAGCATCCATAACCGGGAAACTACCCAAAGCCCCCGACGCCCCCTGAGCAGGTAAATCCTGATCGCCCACCCGCATCCGCACCATCTCCCCCCATGCCACATCAATACGGCCATAGCGATCGCGGAGCTTCTGAGCAGCGGTAGCCAACACATCTAAGGCTTGCTCTGGATTGGCAAGACCTTGGGGGGTATGGAGTGCATTATCGGCTTGCCAAGGCGTCTGCCAGCGCTCATCGGTTGGCAGTGACCACCACCAGAGAGCAAACAAGGCTGCTCCTCGGCTGTCAGCATCAGCACGATAATCCCAAGCCTGGAGCACCTCGGCAGCTTCTTGGATGAGGGGCTGGTCTGAGGTTTGGGCTAAGGCGACTAATTCAGGCATAACTCGCTCAGCCAACTCCAAGCGAGAATCAGCATGGGCAGCAATCAGCTCCGGCAATGACCATTGCTCTTGAGTTAGCAGGAGCTTAAGCGATCGCTGAGTGCGGAACAGGTTGGGGGCATGACTCAACTCCGGTGGTGCAAAGTAAGCAGGGTAGTCGGTAGCAGCCAATTCTGGTGGCCAGGTGCTCGTCCAGGGCGGCTCATTGCTGTTTTGCAGCCAACCCGTCTCAGGATTGACAAGGCGAGGGAGATCGGAATAGGGATGATAGCTGTCCCAAAGCGTTTCAGTGGTATCACCTGCCACAGGTGTTGACCAAGCTTGCCAATTCCCAGTTTGGCGCTGGGGAATCAAGGCATTAAACACATAGAGAATATCACCCGCGCGATCGGCGTAGAGAAAATTAAACATGGGCATCTGTAACGGGTTCAAGGCGGCTTCAAATTCGGAGCGATCGCGGGCCAGACCCATCTGCCAAAACTGCTGAACGATATCAGCGCGATCCAAGCCCGCCACACGGAGCGCGATCGCTTGATTGTTCTCTTTACGAATCACCGGGCCATGAATCGAGCGCTCAATGGTCAGGGGTTCTTCGACAAATGTGCCATCGGCCTGTTTGACCTTCAGCACGATTGTCTCAGTTTCAAAGGGTTTAACTGCGCCCTCCCAGAGATAACCTTCATCTTTAAGCATCAGATTGTAGGCTGTCCAACCTTGATGTGGATTGACAGTGGTTGTCCAGCCTAAATCATCATTAAAGGCGATCGCCAAGACAGGCATCCCCACCAGCGCTGCCCCATAGAGATGGCAATCGGGGCTATTGAGATGCGCCTCATAGAACAAAAATAGGTCTTGCCAGGGTAGATGGGGGTTAGCGAGTAATAGAGCATTGCCTGTCCGAGAGCGGGAAGGAGCGATCGCCCAACCATTTGAGCCTGCCGTTTGGGGATTAGACAATTGAGACTCTAGAAACTGAGGGTTAAACAAGAAGTGAAAATAAATAACCCGTTGAATATGGGCCAGAACATCAACACCTGTAATTGGGAGGACAGTTTTTAAATCGTCACTGAGGGTTTCAGGGTGGTCTTGAGCATATTGGTTGATACCAGCGGCAAAAGCATTGATATAGTCTCGAATTTCAGGCTGCTGGGCTTGATACCAAGCTTCCGCACGATTAGGAATGCCCATACGGTGGACATAGTGATCGGATGCCAGAAACTCAGCCCCCCAATATTCGGCAGCACGACCCCGCGCTTGACCATAAAGCCGCAGCAGCAAGTTGCCGTGGCTCTGCATTTGGGCATAGCCAAAAGCGTGGAATAGGCCTTGCTGGCTGGGGCTATAGAGGTGGGGAACGCCCCAGGTATCCCACAGGATTTCGAGTGATGTTTGACCCATAACTGGTAATTGCAGATGAATACCAATGGTCAGCAAGAGACTAATCAGCACTACCGTCAATTGCCGTCGCCAAGATTGCCACCACGGTTTCATTTCAGTCTGGGGGGTAGAGGATATGCTTGTGTTGAGGATAGTCCAGTTGCGCGATCGTCAGCAGCTACTACTTCAGTCAATGAATTAGGACGTGTCGTCAATGAACACCAGAAATCTGATGGGACAAGCGATAGAGCGCCTAAACCAAACAACAGAGGAGAGGCTGTAAGTTAGTCACAGCAAGAGTTTGTGCTCTAACTGACGACAGCCTCCTAGTTAACCGAAATTTTCGATTTGGCTCCCAACATATTTTTCAAGGGGGTTGTAACATCAATAATCTGATCAACAATGCCCTGAAAACGTTGGGTCAATTCTGCATCTGGATAAATTAAACAGAAAACATCTTGATTCCCCAACGCCATTGTGGGCACCCAAGGAAAAATTCCCACTCTAGATAAAGGGCAAATTCCTTGAATCTGCTCATGGAGCATCATGGAATCTAAGGAGGGGGGCGTTTGGCTCATTAACAAAAATGTGGTTGTAACGCCGAGTTGTTGGGCAATATCAGCAATCACCGCCGTATGCTGAACGTCAGTCTGATCCAAACCTAGCATCAGGATCAACACATCACAGAGTGCCACGTTTGAAAGCATATTCGACTGCAAGGGTTTGATTAACTCAATAAATAAATAATCTAATTTCAGCTTATGTTGAATATGTTCCAGCTCTTGTGCCATCTGTTGGACATCAAGCGTACTATGGTAATGCCCCAAAATAACCATCAGTTGGCCCACCGATTGTTGTTGTGGCCACAACAGCGGAATTTGGCAATGGGGAATATCAGTTGCATCTAAACCCTCAGGTTCAGGGACATCAGCAAGCTCCCAGAGCTTGAGAATATGTTGACTGATAATTCCTACACGATAACCTTGCTGTGCCATCAGTACCGCCAAGTTGACAATACAGGTTGTTTTTCCAACACCGCGACGATAAGAATGGAGCGTAATGATCGACATGAACAATATTTAGAGTTAGAGTAAGCCGCTTCACTTGGCGACGTTGAGCATTACGCCCAGACGTGAGCTAAGCAACAAAACTTCTATATACATACCACGAAGCTGTGATCAGTCATGTTGTAGAGCCATTATTTTGATTTAGGAACTGTCGTCAGTTAGATTTCAAATTCTTGCGATAAATGGCTTATAGACCTTTTGCCCGTCAGCCTTCTGATGTTAACTGACGATACACCCTAAATCGCATCTATCGCAACAGACAGATGGTCAACAAAAGCGTATTCACGAGGCGATCGGCCGAAGACGCAGTGAGACCATTGCAGCGAGAAAAGCAATGGCGGCCGCACCATAAAAAATTTGGCCCAGATGGTCGGGCTGAGCGATGGGACCAAGCAGGAATGGTGCAATAAACTGGCCGAGGAAACTAGTTCCTGTGCCGATCGCAAGAACTGTTGAACGCATAGCCTCTGGAGTTAAGCTGGCAAGGCGATCGTAGAGTGTGGGCATCACTAAACCAAAACCACCACCAAAAATAATCGCTGCGGTTAAGATGAGCTGATATTGTGGCAACAATGGAATTGAAATGAGCATCAGCATCATAATGCTAAACCCAAGGACTGCTGTCCAGCGATGACCGATACGCCGCATCAGGGATTTAGCGATAAAGGCTGCGCCTATGGCTCCTCCCAAGGCACGTGCTGCCAAAATTAGACCATTAAGTTGCGTAGTCACCCCATAACTGTCCCGCAAGTATAAGGGACCATAAATAACCACAGTGATCATGACAATGGCAGCGAGGGCTAAACTGCCGAGGATACTCAAAATTGCTCGATTCTTTAGGAGTGTGCCCACTTCACCGAGCTGAATCATACTTTGAGTACGGCGTTGACGACGGCGAA
Source organism: Spirulina sp. SIO3F2 (assembly GCA_010672165.1). GTDB lineage: Bacteria > Cyanobacteriota > Cyanobacteriia > Cyanobacteriales > Spirulinaceae > SIO3F2. Next base: position 5,180 of record JAAHHN010000105.1, read on the forward strand.
CAGAGCGTTGTCGATGATATTGCTGAGTGACCCAAACAGCCAAGGGGAATCCCAACGCGTATAAACCAAACGCATATTGCCAATGCCAGTTGCCGACCCAGCCGCCAAGCAAGGGATAAATAATACCAGAAATGGTGAGGACACCACTGGCGTAGCCAATCACCCGTGCTCGTGCAGCCCCTTCATAGTTTTTGCCCAACCAGCCTAAACAAGCGGCCATAATGCCACCGCTTGCCGCTCCTAGACAGGCTCGGGTAAAGAGTAATAACCAAAATCCTGGAATGATAGCACCTGTGATCCCAGCAAGGCTGTAAATCACGATTGAGGGGAGCAAGACCTTGAGGGGTGAGGTTCTGTCTGCCACAAAACCGAATATGGGGCTAAACAAAGCAATGGTTAGACTATGAATTCCAATCAGCAAGCCTGCCAAAACTGATGTTGAGTCTAACTGGAGTTGGGCAATGACATCAGGAAAAACGGGACTAAACACTGCGCCAGTCATCGTGGTGAGAGAACCCGCAGCCAGAATCATCGGTAATTGCCGTTGGGGGGAAGGGGGACGTGGCGAAACGATGGGTCGAGTCAAGGGGGGTCGCTCAGTGGTGATCATAAAGCAATCAGAATAGCTGGGACGCTTTTGGTTAAGAAAAATAACAATGTTAAAGCTATTAGTGTAGCAGTGATGTAGACGGGCACTCTCTGTCTAAAGCTCCTAATTATGTCTATTTTGGTTTTTAAAGCGGTTTGACCAGTTTCGAACGTGCCGATTTTTGTAGAGACCATTCGTGATCATAATGCACTCCACGGGCTTGGCTAGCATCACGACAAGAGCATATGCTCTACTAATCAACAAGATAACGAGAGCAGTTGATAGATAGTACCAGAGCAATCTTTTAAAGATTCAGACTGAATGATAGAGCCTAGAATTCTGGTTCGATCGCATTTTGGATGATGCTCACAGCTTTAGTTCTGTTTAGACTTTGAGCGTAGTCTAAGGGGGTTTGCTGATTGCGATCGCGTATGGTTAAGTCCACATCGTAGGTCAACAATAACTGTAGAATTTCCCACCGCTCATGACGGATCGCACTGTAGATGGCGCTATATTCCTCACATTGCTGCTCATCACAGGTCAAATTGGGATTCGCTTGATGGCTCAGAAGCATTTGGGCAGATTCGAGTTGATCGTCTCGAATGGCCTGCTGGAGGGGAGACCCTAACTGAGGTGCTAACGCGTTCACATTCGCTCCTGCTTGAATCAAAAGTCGGATGATGGGTGCAGTCCTAGCATAGTGAATCGCCAGCCGACCTTGACTATCGGGTAAATTAATCGGACTCTTCGCAGCAAGCAACGACTTAATAGCAGGGATAGACTGCATTTGAACCGCGATATGCAAAATCCCTTCCCCTTGAGGATTAAGCTGATCGAGTTGAGCGCGATGCTCAATCAAGGTCTTTAAGAATGTAGGCTCTTGATGAGCCAAGGCACATTCAAGCAATGAATGTGGCGGAGACGACGTTAAGAGCTGACCATTGGGTGTGCCGCCACGGCCCAAATAATCCATCAGGCCAGACAACGTATCACAAGCACGCTGGGGAACAACACCTAAACGACTAGGTAGTAGCCAAGTAAAGCTTGTGAGTATGATTAAGCCCAGAATAACCAAATGCTTGAGCAAACGTTGGGGTTGCCAAGTCTGACGCCATAATGCGATCGCCTCAATACACGCTCCAGCTAATCCGACCCCCACCACCGGCCAGAATCGAGGGATTGCCCCCTGCACCATTACCCATTCAAAACTGATGCCGAGGACAACTGTGAACAATAGCAGGAGAGTTGCACCATTACGGCCCAAATATTTTTTGAGGGATTGACTACTATTAAGACCTAAAGGTCGAATAGCGGGTTGAGAATGCCAAAGTCCTAAACAGGGTCCGGTCATCAGTAGGGCGGTTATTGCGCCCCAGCAGACTGCACCCAGAGCCGTCCAGCCTTGTTGAAAGCGTTCCACAATGCCCACAAGGGCCAGCACCACAATCCCAAAGAGAGCACCGAGTTGAACCGTCGGATTGCCACGCTGTCGGCCGGTGAAATAACTCCACACAAACATAGCGGTTCCACCCGCCAGCAAACTAGTTCCCACAGGATATGCGGTATTGACGAAAATCTCGTAACTTGTGATACTACCCAGCCAAATTAGCACGATCCAGAAGACAAGCATCTCTAGAGGAAACTCTTGCAAGGGCTGAGGGGGAGGGAATTGCAGAATTTGTGCGCGTGGTTGAATCAATTGACGGGGAATTTGACGGCGGAGAAACGCCTCAAGATACGGTCGTGCAGTTTCATCCCAATGCGGTTTCATGGGGGGAGCAAGCTGCCACTCTAAGGCCCACAGATGAACATCCCCAGTGGCAGTCCCCAACACAACATATTTGCAGGTTCGGCTCAATGCCACTGCTGTAATCCCACTATTCTCCAGACACCAAGTCTGTAGATTCACGCCTGTGCGTAAGTTCCAAAGGTGAGCAACACCCGCCTCATCACCTGACAATACATAACGGCTATCTTGACTTAGACAAACGGTGGTCACGGGACTATGATGACCCCGTAAGGTATGGAGTCGTTTCCCGGTGGTTGCATGCCAAACCATGACCGAATGATCCTGGGCAGCCGTAACAATATGTTGGCCATCTGAACTATAGACGATGGTTGTGATTCCAGACTGGGCAGTTGAAATCACCTGTACACATTGACCAGTTGTTAAATGCCACCGTTTCCAGACCCGATCTGCTTCAGCAGATACACCGTATTCACCATCGGGCGAACTGCACAGTGCAATAATTGCCTGGTTATGAGCGGGCCAAGTCCGCAGACAATTGCCTGTTTCGAGATGCCACAGTTGCAGTTGCCCCTGGGCCGTACCGCCCAAGATATAGGGGCTAGCAGGTAGCTCTACTACACAAAGGGGGGGCTCTCCTACTGTAGTTAAAGCTTGCGGTCGCTGACCGCTGCGCGTCTGCCATTTTTGCAGGCCATCGCGCTGGCTACTGGTGAGCAGCCATTGACGGTCTCGACTCAGGCTAAAGCAGTGGAGCCAGCCTCTGGGCTGACCAATAATGGTGCCAAGGGCTCGTTCTGATTGCAACGACCAACGTTTTACGGTTCCGTTGCGACTGCTGGTAATCAAGGCATCTTCGCGCTCAAACAATAGTTGTTGAATAGCGCCAACATGGGCTGCAAAGGTATAAAGGGGCCAGGTGGCGCGGAGCTGTTGCCGAGGTAAATGGAGATAAAGTTGTGACCAGAGTTCAAACGCTCGATCACGGTTCTCACCCGAGGGCAAGGGATGTAGTTGCTGCAAGGCAACATAAGTTTGGTGAATATCTCGCGCTTGCCAGGCTTGTTCCGCTTGGCGTAGATAATGGGTAATCCCATCCGTTGTCGAGAGCACAGGACGCTGATTCTCGCACGTTGCCAGTTGCCAGGGGGCACGATAATGCCATTCTTGGTGCTGAATTGGCCATAAATGTATCTGTTGATTTGCACATAGAATAGAGTGGAGGTTGGGACTTAGTGCCACAACTGTGGCCGTTGCCGCTGGAGACTCTACGGTTTGAACGAGCTGATCTTGTGAGAGAGACCAAAGACTCACGGTTTTTCCTTGCAACAAAACTTGTTGCTGATCTTGACTGACCTGGATATGTTTAACCCGTTCAATTGTGGTAGACCAGGTGGCAAGACATTGACCATTACGGAGACTCCATTGGGTGAGCTGACCGTTTGGGTCAATGGTTAAGTAGCTCTCAGGGGTTTTGGGTTTTGGGGGCATGACAGCAATCGCACTACACTGTGATGACACCGATAGACTTCGCTGGGGAATTTGCCGTACGAGATCCCAGACTATTACTTGAGCATTGTTCCGATTCCAACTCAAACCCGTTGAGCGATCGAGCAATGGCACAATCGGATTCAGGTCAGCGTGAATGGCAAAAATAACCTGACCCGTTGCTTTTTCGATTAACGTTAATACTGTCTCAGAACAGAGGAGACCATAGCGACCATCTGCGCTCCAGCGACAGTGCTGATCTCCAACTGGCTCGACTAAAGACTGCCAATTGTTGAGCGCTGGGAACGCCGTTAGGCATTTACCGGTTCGGAAACTCCAGAGTTTGAGATCTAATGCTTGAGTTGTCCCAGCTTGGGCAATCGAAACTAGATAGCAATTGTCAGGCGTTAAACTCAGACTTACGATACCTTGAGCATGGCCCGCCAGTCGTGTGCCTTGGGCTAACTGCACATCCCAAATTCCCATACTGCCTTGGGCATCACCCCAAATCACAAATCTGCCATCCTGGCTATAGATAAGGCGTTGAATCGAGGCAGATGGAGAGATGGGCAGGGAGTGATGGGCGGTTTGCTTTAAACACTGCTGAGCCAGAGCACGGGCCTGTTGAATTGGTTTTGCTGATTGACCTGGATCAGGCTGCCATTGCTCAAACGCGGCTAAAGCCGCGGCTCCATCACCACCTTCGAGATGAATAAAGCCGACCCAGGCTTGGGCATTGGGGGTTTGCAGATTGAGACGCTTGATGAAGGTTGCACGGGAGATTTGTTGCGATCGCCATTGCCAAAGCCCCTGATTATACAGGCTTTCAGGATGACTGGGTTCCATTTTGAGTACTTGCTCCCAGTACCCTAAGGCGACCGATGATTGTTCTAAATCCATCAAGGCCACTGCCTGATTATTCAGACCGCTCATCTGCCATTGTTCAGCTTTGGGCGGAGTTTGAGGGTAGGGCTGGCCAAAGCTCTCGTGATAGAGCGCATATAGCAATTGAAGACAGTTTGGCCAGGTAAATGATGGGTTGTCGCTCCATTGTTGGAGCGTATTCCCAAGGCGAGTCGGGCAATGAACAAGCTGCTGGCTCCAGATATAGAGGAGTTGCACCCACACCCGAGCGTCCTCAGTATGGGTGGTTGCTGATGCTGGCTTGAAATCAGTAATCCGAATTTTACCGGTTGGCGTTTGAATCAGATTGTTCAATTGCCAATTGCCATGACAGATGCCTCGGTTATGGGCATATTGGAGACCCCATGCTGTTTGGATGGCAACATCAAATAACGTTGCGAGGGGTTTATTCTTGCTGTGTTGGCGCTCTCGTTGCCTGGCCAAGAGATGAGCACCAGTAACACCTCGAATGTATTCTGAAACGATTACGTTATGCCCTTGAATCTCTCGGACGTAATAGCAACTGGCAATGGATGGATGAAGTGATAAGGTGCTCCAAGCCTCAGCATTGGCTTTGTTGCACTCTAGGTGGCGAGGGAAGACTTTGAGGCGAATTGGTTGATGCCAAGCTTCGTGATAGGCACGATACGTGAGTTGCTGAGTATTTTGACTGAGGCGCTCAACGATCCGATATTGGCCGCAGAGCAACTCACCAATTTGCCAGGGATCAAAAGCCTGCGCCTGCATAGAAGGGATATCTCCAAGGGAGCTGTACCTCAAGCTTGATTGTATCGTGCGACGGCGCAGCGGGATCTGACATTACCAAGACTCAGCCTAAATACCGATGACATATTTGCGCCATTCCACATTGCGACCACTGCGGATGTAGCGAGCAATTTCAAAATGCAGACTACTATGGGGGCGGCGAGGTCGAGACAGTAGCGGCATCTGGGCTTCTTCTGGGGTACGACTTCCCTTATGGACATTACAGCGTACACAAGCGGCAACCAGATTATCCCAGCTCTCGCCGCCGCCCCGCGATCGCGGAATTACATGATCCAGGGTTAGATTATCTCCCCGGTAGGCACAATATTGACAAGTCTGGTCATCTCGCTCTAGTATATTTCTCCGGGTCAAAGGAATTTCCTTGTAGGGAACTCGAACATAGTAGCGGAGCCGAATCACAGTCGGTTTAGGAAAACGGGTAGAGACCTCAGTTGTGTGATATTCTAATTGCTCTGCTTTATCCTTTAGCAGTAAGACGATCGCCCGCCGCCAACTTGTGATGTTGAGCGGTTCATAGGAGGCGTTCAACACCAGAACCTTACTCATTAGCCCTCAACTTGATTTCTAAAGAACTGATTTAAAGGTATTATTTACCCAAGATACTAGCATAGCTTGTTCTGGATTCTTGTCTCATCGCGGCTAAGCTATGCTTCTCGTGCTGAACGCCTCAATTCTCGCTACAATACATCCCGAGCAATCAGGCACATAATCTCGAAAATCAAGAGTTTCCCATGGAATACCGTCGCTTTGGGCGCACAGAACTACGAATGCCCGTGTTTTCATGTGGCGGCATGCGCTATCAGCATAAGTGGCAGGATATTTCCTGGTCAGAAATTCCTACTGAAGGTCAGGCCAATGTTGCGGCAACAATCGAGCGTGCTCTGGAGTTGGGGATTAACCACATTGAAACGGCGCGGGGATATGGCTCGTCCGAAATGCAGCTCGGTCAGGTATTGCCCACCTTACCCCGCGAACAAATCATTGTTCAAACCAAAGTCTCCCCCAAAGCCGATGCCCAAGTGTTTCGTCAGACCCTAGAGCAATCCCTCGATTTATTACAGCTTGACTATGTTGATCTCTTAGGGATTCATGGGATTAACAATGCGGAGTTACTGGAGCAGACCATTCGACCCGGTGGCTGCCTCGCTGTGGCTCGGGAATTTCAAGCGGCTGGGCGGGTGCGGTTTGTAGGATTCTCGACCCACGGCTCAACGCAGGCGATCTGCAATGCGATCGCCACTGATGAGTTTGATTATGTCAATCTGCATTGGTACTACATCAACCAGTTCAATTGGCCGGCGATCGCCGCCGCTAAAGCCCACGATATGGGCGTGTTTATCATTAGCCCCTCAGATAAGGGGGGTCATCTCTACAATCCACCCCCTAAACTGACTCAGTTGTGTCAGCCGTTAAGTCCGATGGTCTTTAACGATCTATTTTGTCTATCGCATCCCGAAGTGCATACGCTTTCGCTCGGGGCAGCTCGACCGAGTGATTTTGATGAGCATCTCAAGACGCTGCCTTTACTTGCCCAAGCATCCGAAATTTTAGCTCCCATCCTGGCAAAGCTAGAAGCTGAAGCCAGCCAGGTTCTGGGCGAATCGTGGTATCACACTTGGTATCACGGTTTGCCTGACCCTGGATTAGACCCTAGCCAAGTTGCTGTGCGAACTATCTTATGGTTATCGAACTTGGCCACCGCTTACGACATGATGAACTATGCCCAAGCTCGCTATAACTTGCTCGGCAATGCCAGTCACTGGTTTCCGGGGCGTCGTGCTGAGCAAATTGATGCAACGGAGCTACAAACCCTGTTACAAAACAGCCCCCACCGCGAGAGTATTCCTAGTCGTTTAGCTGAAGCGCATCAAATGCTGGGTGGGAAAGCAGTCAAGCGTCTTTCCCAGCAGTAAGACGATTCCTACGAATCAATTGGCTCCATGTCTGTAAGCAAGAGTGCAGCCTAACCTAAAGGTAAACAGACCTCAAAACAACTGCCTGTTCCCACCTCACTCGTCACCGTGATTTTTCCCCCATGTCGTTGGGCGATCGCCAGAGAAATCGCTAAACCCAAACCTGTGCCGCCTGCATCTGCCTGCCGCGCTGGATCAGCCCGCCAAAAGCGTTCAAAAACCTTGGTTAGGTGCTCTGGTGCAATCCCAATTCCTGTATCTTTAACTTGCACAACTGCTGTATTGGTCATCACCTCCAAATCCACAGCAACTGAACCCCCTGCTGGCGTATATTGCACCGCATTGCTAATGAGATTTAGGAATAACCGTTTGAGTTGATCCGCATCGCCCTGCACCGTCAGAGATTTAAAAGATTCTGTGAGTTGGACTTTGGCTTGATCAGCCCGATCGCGCACCAAATCCACCAAATCTTCTAAGAGTTCATCTAACGGAATGTCTCGCCACATCGAGCGGTTCGGGGCATGGTGATCCATCCGGGCCAAAAGCAATAAATCTTCAACCAGTTCTCGCATTTGGCTCGAAGCGGTGGCGATCGCCTCTAGCTTGGCTTCATCCCGTTCATCAATGCGTTCAGGGTGGTTTTGCATCACTGCCACCGATGCTTGGATGGCAGTGAGGGGATTGCGTAGCTCATGGGAGGCATCCGCCGTGAATTGGCGTAACTGCTCAAAACTCTGTACTACAGGACTGAGGGAGGCTCGCGTTAGCCAAATGCCCGTAATCACCGTTAGGCCACTGGCCCCCAGTGCCCCCAAGAGTAACCCCCAGCGAAGCTGAATTAACTCGGCTTCAACTTGAGCAGTGGAGGCGGTCACCCGCACGTACCCAACATTCGTTTGTTGCGCTTCGTCATAGATAGGGAGACTCAAACTATGGAAGTCATGTCGTTTGATGATCTTGCCTTGGCGAGGAAGCTGCTCAGGTAAGGCTGCTTCGGGGAATTTGTTACCTTCTTTGACGATTAGGGCGCGATTGGCGCGATACCATTCAATGCCCTGAGGTAGCTCATTAATGGAGTCGCCCAGGGCCAGCATGGAGGTATCCAATTCCCCTTCTGCTTCAATCAAGTCTTCTAGTTTGAGAGCCTGGGGGTTGCCAGCAGCATCAAACGTGATGATGGGATCATGGGGATCTTCTTCTCTATCATCCTCGTCCACTTCCCCACGACTCTCAGCTAAAATCTCGCCATATTCATAGTTCAAAATGGGAAATAGGCGTAAAGCAGAGGCACTGAGTTGACGGAGTTGGTCATCCAGTTGGCGATTACGATGGATTGCAACCACTTCATAGGTGACGATCGCAAAGATGCCCATCGTGGCGGCAATCACGCCGATGTAGGTAAAGAGGAAGCGATCGCGCAGGCGGCGGAATTGCTTGCGCTTAGAGATTGGGGTTGAGTCGGTAGCCCAGGCCATAAACAGTTTCGATTAGATTTGAGGGAGCACCCGCAGCTTTGAGTTTTTGGCGCAGACTGCGGAGATGAACCTTAACGGTTTCAGCGCCAGGGGCATCATCGAATGCCCAGAGATCATCCAGAATGGCGGTTCGACTGAGGACACGGCTGCCGTTGCGGAGAAACAACTCAAGCATGCCGTATTCTTTAGGGGTGAGCTTGAGGACTTTTTGCTGATACTGTGCCTTACATTCACTTGGATCAAGACTGAGATTTTCCCAACTTAACAGGGGCGCAAATGTGACTTCACCACGCCGCAGCAACGCCCGAATCCGAGCCATGAGTTCAGGCAGGTCAAAGGGTTTGATGACATAATCATCCGCACCACAATCGAGACCGGTTACTTTGTCTTGGCTGGTATCCCGAGCTGTGAGCATCAGAATGGGCGTTTTATCCCCCACTTGGCGCAGACGGCGACAAACTTCAACACCATCGAGCTTGGGTAGGTTCAAATCGAGGACGATTGCATCCACCATGCCATCTTGGGCAAACATGAGCCCGGTTGCGCCATCATGGGCCAACTCAACAACATGGTTTTGATCACGCAGCGCTTCCGCGATCGCCTCAGCAATGCGCACATCATCTTCTACGACCAATATTTTCATTTCAAACACCTCCAATCGCTCGGTTCAATCGCCGCGATCCCGGTCAGGACTGGCTTATGTAGATTACATCAACTAAAAGTAAAGAAACCGGAAACTCTTGCTGATCGCCCCCATCCTTTTACCTTACCGAGAATATTCAGTTAGCGTCCACTTACTGATGAGCATTATTGCAGTAGTGGCTGGTGTCATAATATGTTGCTCATTCAGAGTACTAAGAATCATACTGAATGAGCCATGCTTTATACCTATGAAATTCTTTTTGGTCTGGACAAGACTTATTGGGCTCGCTCAGCTAAAACCTGTTGCAACAATGCAGCAAACGCCTCATCATCCAGCCGTCGGACTGCCGACTGAAGCACAGCTTGTTGCTCTTCCGATGAGCGGCGGGCTTCATGAGCGGGCATCAGCAAATTCAAATGTGTGATGAGCTGTTGCAAATCCTCACGGATGCGTCGCCGTTTGGCTTCTAGCATGAACGCAGCGCGGCGGACGGCCCGCTCTTGACGAAATTCCCGTGCCAACACATCTTGATTCATGACCGCTCAGAAGAGAGATTGATGGGAACTATTAAAACGGCTAATTCAAGCGAAGCGGGTCGCTTGGTTACAACTCTTTGAGTAAGACAACATTCCCTCATGTTTAGTGATATGTAGCAATAGAAGCGAAAGCTGATCAGCTTTAGACTGAGTTACGAATTGTTAGATTTTCGAGACTAGGAAACACATCCTAAGACCCACATTAATGGCTACATCTCATATTCCCTTGCACCCCTGTAGTTGGTTGCTCAGTCAACTCCCTGGCTTGAGCGAAGCAGAGGTTGCTCAATGGCAACAGTTGGGCATTACAACTACAGCTCAACTTCTACAAGCGAGCCGTACATCCAACCAAAAGCAGACCCTTGCCGCTCAACTGAAACTCCCACTCCAAAAGGTGCGCAAGTGGATTGCGATCGCGCATCTGGCCCAACTCCCGTCTGTGGGGTGTACCCATTGCGGTGTGCTGCTCCATGCAGGGGTTGCCTCGATCGCGCAACTGGCTCAAACTCCCGTCCAGCGTCTCCATGCGCAACTGTTGCGGTTTTATGTGGCGCAGCTTCAACGGCGCGATCTTTGCCCAACGGTTGAGGAGGTGCAGGTCTGGATTCAGGAGGCTCGGGCGTTTGCGAGACGTTGAGCATCAGATATACCAAAGCAGTGATTTCGATTAGCTAGTTGATCACGTCGCGGTGTTTTTGAGGGTGGTAGGGGAAGTGAAGGAAACGACCCAGAGAAATGACAGAGCTAGCCATAGTAGAAGCGTTCAGAGAGCTACCAGACAAGCAGCGAACAGCAGGACAGCGGCACAGCCCGTTATGTGTTAGCCCTGTTCACGCTAGCCGTAGCAGCAGAAAATCGGGGATTCTCCGCAATCGGAGACTGGCTCAAAGCCTACCGGGAAGAACTCATCGAATTGTTCAAGCCTCCAAAGGACGCTTACCTTCATATCGCTCCGCTCTTTCAACAGCTCGTAAACAGGGCTGCAATTCTGAGACATTTTAACCAGCGCTGTGCAAGGGAAAACCCCTGTCTTAGACCTCTAATCTTGGTAGTTACAAAAATCCGCCATCGAATCATCCATGGCATCAATCCAGGGTGTGTGATGTATTGATGCCTTTGTCCCTGTACAGGGAGAGGTAAACGCCTGATCGCGATAGCCTAGAATACTCTGCTCTTTGTGGTGTTCCCACTCTTTTAATAACGCTGTCGTCATAGCCCAATCGCACGGTGCATAGTCAACACAGTTGGCCAGATCAACAATATAGTCTTTCTGGTAATCAATCTGCTCAAACTCATTTTGCAATGCTTCCTCTCGTTGTTGCCAGTGGGCCATGTCTTGGGCCATCACAGCAGCATCTGGTAAGTCAATACGACCGAGTATTACATCACGGGCATACCAGGCTTGCACATCAAACATGTTGAAGGTGTAGAACTGATCCTGCATGCCAAGATACATCAATTTTGGGTTTGATTCCCAGAAAATTCCTTTGTAGAGGGAGCCAGGATAAAGGCGATTCTTGGTTTTCAAACGGATACTATCTTCCAAAAAGGGGAAATGGTGCTGATATCCCACGCATAAGATAATTGCATCTACAGCCTGGCTGCTGCCATCCTTAAAATGGGCCACTCTCCCCTTGAGGTGGGTGAGAAGAGGCACTTCTTTAATTCTCTCCGGCCAGTCAAAGCCGATGGGAGCGGTGCGATAGCTGATGGTGATCGATCGCGCTCCATACTTATAGGTTTGCAGCGCAATATCTTCAGCCGAGTAGCTCCCCCCCACGATCAACACATCCTTGCCAGTAAACTCCCGTATATCTCGCAAATCATGGCTATGGAGCACCCGATCGGGGAAGCGATCGATCCCCTCAAAGAATGGCATATTGGGCACTGAGAAATGACCCGTACAGACAATAACAGCGTCAAATTCTCCGGTTTGTTCTTGATCAGCCACCAGATCTTGAGTGCGAACTCGGAATGCATCAGTTGCGTCAACATACTCTACATAACGGACAGGGGTGCTGAAGCGAATGTAGCGTTCTAGGTTTTCCTTTTTGGCCCGACCGATGATGTAGTCATACAGCACTTCTCGAGGTGGAAAAGAGGGGATGGGGCGACCAAAATGTTCATCAAACGTGTAATCCGTCAATTCTAAGCATTCTTTGGGACCGTTCGACCAAAGGTCACGGTACATGCTGCCATGCACTGGTTCACCATACTCGTCAAGTCCTGTGCGCCAGTTGTAATTCCACAGTCCACCCCATCCAGCCTGCTTCTCAAAGCAGACAATATCGGGAATGTTAGCTCCCTTGAGACGAGCTTGCTCAAAGGCATGAAGTTGAGAGAGTCCACAGGGACCTGCACCGATGATTGCAACACGATTGGTCATTTTGAATATATTTTGTGATGGAACTTGGCTAGATGCTACGCAGTTTTGCCTGCGCTAAATTATCGTTACTAAAGTGTCATTAGTTAAACCAATGCACTAATGAGTTCATATTTTTTTCATTAATGAACAATAAGAATGTCTTGTGAATCGTATATTAGCATTAGGGTGTGTCATTAGTTGATCCGAGCAACCTTGAGAGATAAGGGACAAGGAACTCAACCCAATTGACCTAATCTAAGACATGCAAAACAGCTAGAGCAATGTTTTTGAGCCTCACTAATAAAAGTCTCTAACTGTTTCTTGGATATTAAACTGAGACAGTCTCTGTCAGGGATGGTGTCATCAAGATGGAGACGTCCATGATATAAATTAGAATAGGTTAACGAGCAGTTGAGACTGGATTAGAAGGGTCAAGATTATTCATTGAACAGAGAAAAATATTTAATTCTCTGTAGAGACGACTTCTCCCCGACCCAAACCACTCATTTATCCGGCCAACACTTTGATAAAGGATGAGTTTCAGGTTTGAGAAACCAGCCCTAAAAGAGAACAAAAAGATCTCAAAATAGGAAAAAATCATAGATCGTAGGTTGGGTTTCCTCCGTCAACTCAGCCTTAGTGAAGATTATAAGGAATGTGTTGGATTACTCTACGAGAAGCAAGCTATGTTTAACGTGCGCTGCACAGGCTACGATTACACTCAACTCAACCTACAGAATCACAAGATTTTCAGAAAATTTCTGATTTTTTGCTCTGCACTCATAAAAACAATAATTCATTTTCCTCTTCTCAATAAATACCAGCATAAAGAGAATACTAATTCTCCAATAATTCTCAGCTAAATTCGATTATTTTTTTTAGCTAGAACCACGGCGACCGAGATTTTTTTTTTTTTTGTAGCAATCAAGAGTCAATTGAGCCAACTTCATATTCAGATCAACAAAGTGTGTTCCTTAGTAAAGGTATCGATCCGAATTGGTAACTTACATTTTTTTTCTGACAGACCATCATCAATCACATCTCATATAAATGATATGTGATAACAGATTACAACACTGTTCGGACAAAAAATCAGCTACTCAATTCTAGAAACAAACCCTTCGTTTTTTACCCATATCTTCTAACTCAACTTGAAGTTAAACCAAATAGTATTGCGATGGGCTGAAACTCACAAAAATAATCCAAACGCATGATTGCCGCCCGCAAAGCGATGCTTGAACAGCATCATCCGATTGTTTGAAATCCTTCTTAAGAATCCTGGCATGAGCCAGCACACACCTTTAGATTAAGCAACACACGGTCTTTTCCTTGCCTCAAACGGTCTCAAACATTGATGTTGCTGTTCCCCCATTGCACTAAAATTGTTGCCACTATTGGCCCTGCTAGTCGATCGCCTGAGACTATTCGTGCCCTGATTCAAGCTGGGATGTCTGTGGCGCGGCTGAATTTTTCCCATGGCAGCTACGCCGATCATGCCGAGACGATCGCTACTCTCCGTGCGATCGCCCAAGAACTAGATGTGCCTCTAGCATTATTGCAAGATCTCCAAGGCCCCAAGATTCGGGTTGGGCCGCTGTCGGACGGGCAGATTACCCTCACTCCAAACACAACAATTACCCTTGGCTCTGGCGAGATTCCCATCGACTATCCAGGTTTGGCAAACGAGGCGGCTGTGGGCAATCGCATTTTGCTTGATGATGGCAAATTAGAGTTGCGAATCACTGCAATTTCGCCTCCAAACGTCAAATGCACAGTCATTCGCGGTGGCATGCTCAAAACCCGTAAGGGGGTGAATCTGCCCGAGCTTGAAGTCAGTCTGCCGTCGATGACCCAAAAAGATATTGAAGATCTGGCATTTGGGGTTGAGCAAGGAGTGGATTGGGTCGCCTTAAGTTTTGTGCGGCAGGCGGCGGATATTGCCCAGTTGCGATCGCGCCTGCAAGAACTCGGAGCGGCTGATATGCCCGTGCTTGCGAAGATTGAGCGCCCCCAAGCCATTGAACACCTGGATGAAATTGTGGCGGCCTGCGACGGCATTATGGTGGCGCGGGGGGATCTGGGCGTGGAAATGAACCCGGAAAAAGTGCCCCTGCTCCAGAAGCGCATTATCCATATTTGCAATCAGCGGGGGATTCCGGTAATTACCGCCACTCAGATGCTAGAGAGCATGATCAATGCCGCTCAACCCACCCGTGCTGAAGCCAGTGATGTGGCGAATGCGATCTTAGATGGCACCGATGCGGTGATGCTCTCAGGTGAGTCAGCAGTGGGTCGCTATCCGGTTGAGGCAGTGCAAATGTTAGCCCGCATTGCCTCAGAAGTAGAGCCGGAGCTAAATTTCGTCAATCTGCCCCCGTCAGAAATCAATCTTACCCATGCCCTTAGCGAAGCCCTGAACACAATCGATAAAATCCTGAAACTTCGGTGGATTGTGGCCTTCACAACCACAGGCTACACCGCTCGCCTAGTGGCAGCCGAACGCCCCCATGCCCCCATCATTGCCCTAACCACTGACCCCAAGGTTTACCATCGCCTGAATCTGGTTTGGGGCGTGATCCCGTTGCTGATTGAGAATTCGCTTAACTCTGTGGAAGGGTTAGCCCACCGTGCGGAGGATTATCTGCGATCGCAAAATCTCGTCGAAGCAGGAGATATCTTTTTGCTTCTCGGTGGCTCTCCCGTGCAGCAAACTCAGGGGACAAATTTTATGAAGTTGCATACGGTTGGAGAGCATTAGAGCGCGTCGTCAGTTAAACACAGAAGCCTTACGGGACAAGGGATAGAGCGTCCGAACCAAAACAGGGGAAGGGGCTGTAAGTCAGTCATAGCAAGCATTTAAAATCTAACTGACGACAGCCCCTAGTAGCGCGAGGCGGAGTTCAGAGTTAAAAGTGCTTGTACAACAGGCATTCTGTGAATTTTGAATGGATGGCTTATTTCTGCCGTTCTGTACTAGTGTTCTGTCAGCTCTAATTTTGTGTGTTGTCTATCGATAGAGCCATTGCCGAGTAAGTGATGTGGAAACGAATAACTCACAGTTTTAAGCTTAACGCTGCACTAGTAGGCAGCGAAACCGCTCATATTTGTAAAGAAACAGTAACGTGTAGTGAGGCAGATCACACTTGTGAAGGAGCTAAATAACTGTGTTTTCCCTTGAACCTCGATAGAGTCTCAGCATTTAGACATTAGATTTATTGTCAGGCTTTCATTTACCAAGATTGTCTAACAGCTTATCTTGGTGCATTTAAGATATCAGAATCCGTAAAGTATGAATAACAACAAAATTGTCAAAACCTCCTCTCAAAAATCACAACCGACGTTGGCTGAACATGATTTGTGGTGGCGTAACCAATATGCTTACCTTTATCAAGCTTTTGAAGATCAGCCTGATCTGATTGAGCGGATGGTGATGGGGAGTTATACCTGGCTCTACAAGAAATAAAAAACCCAGTTGAAAAGTTGGTTTGGGTGAGTGCTATGTATGCAGTAAATTTTCAGTCCACTGCCTCAAAGCGATCGCTCACCACCACAAGGCGATCGCCCTGAAGCTCTGAAATCACAACTCGGCGCTGTCCTTCTGAGTTATAGGTTGCCCTTTCTTCCCGCACCAGGGTGAGTTGCCCGGAGCGCCATTGATAATCTGACCACACATAGGTGTTAGCATTAACCCTGGCAAAACTACGAATGGTTTGGGTTTCGGCGTTAACCTCGGGCGTGGTGATGATGCTGAGAGCAGTATTGGCTTCAAACTGCCGGGTTGTGGGGTTGAACAACCAGTAGAGGTAGGGGATGTTGGGTGAGGCGGGTAAAAACTCTTGCACCCGTAGGTCAGCGTAGCCGTCAAAGTTGAGGTCTTCAATGACGTGGCCGCTGCCGACCAGGTTATGACTCCAAGCTTCCAGATTGCTCAGGTGCTGATGGGGTTGCCAGCGTTGCTCACCTCGCTTATCAATGAAGATATCTTGAACATACTCTCGACCTTCGTCATCGGTATAGCCATCAAAGCTGAGGCGATAAGGGGGCAAACTCTTATGAATTTGGGTTTCAATCACCCAAGTGTTCAAAGTTTGGAGGTCTTGGGCAATCGCTTTTGATGCTGAAATAGAGGCGATCGCAGCGTGAGTAGCGATGCCTAGGCTAATAATGCCCCTCAAATGTCGTCGGATTGTCCTCGTGATATTCATAATCTCCCTATTAGATTTCTATGCTAATGGTTCTGTCACATCTATGTCGAACAAGACGATGTTTTAAGCAAGATGTTTGGCCTTTTGTTGCTCATTGGACTATTGATGTTTTCGATAAGTACTGTTTATCTAGGGCAAGGTGAGCAATGCCCACCTTGCCTTGAATTAAAGATTTAGAAAATTTTTAAACACTAACAAAATGCTCTGCGGTAATTTGCGTCGCCTGCACATTACTAAGTAGGCCAGGGTAGAAAAAGAGAGTTAGATTGAGAGATGTCAAGGAGCACAGAAAGGAACGAGTGTGCTTATGGGAGCAAGAATGAGAGTGTTTCTAAACTCAGAGGAAGAACGGACATTTTGGGAGCTAAGGAAAGCAAGCACAGTGATACGGAGAGTCAAAGACCGTGCAGAAGCACTGAGATTGAGCCATCAAGGGTGGTACGTTGAGAAAATAGCCAAGCATTTGCACTGGAGTGTAGGAACAGTGGGAAAACGTTAAAACGTTGGCAGGAAAAGGGATTAGGAGGAATCTAGGATGAGCCAGGAAGGGGAAAAGCGCCTACCTGGACGGAAGCCGACATAGCATATCTAGAAACCTGCTTGCGGGAAGAAAAGCGAACTTATAACAGTGTGCAGTTAGCGGAGAAACTCAAACGAAAGAGAGAGGAGTGGACTTGAGCCCAGACCATCTGCGTCAGGTTCTCAAAAAAAGGGAGTGATATGGAAGCGGACACGTCAGAGTCACTGGAGTTTAGACAAAAAAGAAGTCAGGCAAAGGAGAACAGACTCAATCGAGTGAAGGGATTGAACAAAGAGACAAAGAGGAAAAATTAGGGTCTAATCCCTCTTTTGTCACTTTAGGCAGAGGAAAATGAGAATTGTCCCGAAGAAGGTGCTGAAAACACCGAGAATGTAGCATGATTTACCAGAGAAATTAATTCATAGAACCCTGAAGAGAGGTCAGGATTGGGAAATAGCTGTAGCCAAAAACCTAGAAGATTAAAACAGATGAATGGTAGTAAAAGTACTCTGACCTTGTTTAAATTAGAGCGAACAACCATTCCCACCCTTCCCCCTTTCCGATGGGACTCTACCACCACCGCCCCACTCAAACGCAGATCATAACAAGCTACCCAAGCTGCGGCGTGGCATTCATGTACCAGGGTGGCATGACCAAAATGGGCACACGTCCACTCAGCACCACGCCTTTTGACCAGTCCAGATCCTGAGGTAGCTGAAGCATCGTAACTGGGGTTCAGCGATCCCGTCTGCAATAAAAATCTCCACCTGTTGACAGGGGAATTCTGAGGAGGTTTTTGGGCTGCTTAAGGTTAATGCGATCGCGCTCACAGTTATAGTCGATGAGAAGACCTCTTTATTTTGCTCTACTCTCCTACTTAGGACTAGCGGCTGTCCGGGACAATATCTCCTATGAGATGTTCTGGTAATCAATGCGATCGATGTTGTCTTTGTCGGGCAGTGTCTTTTGGATAATCTCGCCCACTTGAGTATGAACGTCCATCAGCTTCAGTCCTGCAATCTCGCTATTTTTAATTTACCTTGCTATTTAGCGTCCCCTGCGTGCTCTGAGTCTTAAATAATCCCGCGACTCCCTAGCCTGTTGTCCCCCGCTAGGGCACGATCAACTCAAGCCCCGTTGTTGTAGATGCCATGCTCGAATCTGATGTCATTATTGTCGGTGGTGGCCTTGCTGGCTGCCGCGCTGCTCTAGAAATCAAGCGTCAAGCCCCCCAAACCGATATTGCCCTGATCGCCAAAACCCACCCAATCCGTTCCCATTCCGTAGCAGCCCAGGGGGGCATTGCGGCCAGCCTCCAGAACGTAGACCCTGAAGATGGTTGGGAAGCCCATGCCTTCGATACCGTCAAGGGCTCTGATTACCTCGCAGATCAAGATGCGGTGGAACTGCTCACCAAAGAAGCACCTGAGGTAATTATTGATCTAGAGCATTTGGGGGTATTGTTTTCCCGGTTGCCCGATGGTCGGATTGCCCAACGCGCCTTTGGGGGTCATTCTCATAAACGCACCTGCTATGCTGCGGACAAAACAGGTCATGCGATCTTACATGAATTAGTGAGCAACCTCCGTCATAATAGCGTCCGGATTTACGACGAATGGTATGTTCTCGATCTCATCCTAGAAGACAATCAAGCCAAAGGTGTGGTGATGTATCGCTTAGCGGATGGACATCTGGAAGTGATGCGGGCCAAGGTAGTAATGTTCGCCACGGGGGGCTATGGGCGGGTGTTTAATACCACTTCTAATGACTTTGCCTCCACAGGCGATGGTTTGGCCATGTGTGCGCGGGCAGGCTTGCCGTTGGAGGATATGGAATTTGTCCAGTTCCATCCCACAGGCTTATATCCAGTAGGGGTACTCATTTCCGAGGCAGTGCGGGGTGAAGGGGCTTATCTGCGTAACAGCAATGGCGATCGCTTTATGGAGCAATATGCCCCCAACCAGATGGAACTCGCTCCCCGGGATATCACCTCCCGAGCGATCACGCTGGAATTACGAGCAGGGCGTGGTGTACATAA